>CAIUWU010000102.1 GCA_903902945.1 uncultured Pseudomonadota bacterium | reverse complement strand
ATCGGCAAAACTGAGCTGTTGATACTGTTCCATGCGCGTTATCTCGAAATCAGGGCTGTTGCTGAATTATATCGCTCGCCGGTAATTAATCAGAGGTTCCTTAACCTTTAAAGGCTTAGATTTTAGATTCGGCGTGAGTTCTTCTGACTAATTTACCTATTGTGCGTTTGAAGCGCGCATTGGTTAAATATACTAAATAAAGAATAGTCAAGAACGCGACTATGTATATACCGATTTTACTTTTGCTGGCTGGTTGCCCTACCCCTGCCTTAAAGTTCATGTGCGCATCGGCTTTGTTGCATAAATCCATTGATGAGCGAATTAGCCCTTACCCCAATCCGTTAGACGGATTTAGGGTATGGCTACCGTGATCGGCGAGCCCAATTGGGTAAACCGGTTTAACAGCGCCGCCCGGATTTGGAGTTCGGCGACTTGGCTGTTAAAGATGCGAGCATTGACCCGTTCGCCCAGCAGCTTGAAGCAACGCATTTTGGTTTCCACCAGACTGCGACGATGGTAACCGCTCCATTTTTTCCAGATAGTCCTACCTAACCTTTCGGTGGCCCGCAGCGTTTCATTTCTAGCACGGGCTCCCGGGGTATTTTCTTTCCAAAGTTTGCCATTTTTGCGCACAGGAATAATGGCTTCTGCATCCCGTTCAGCAATCGCTGCATAGTCTTTCTTGGTATCGTATGCGCCATCGCCACTCACAGAAGCGATACGTTCGTCACGAGGAATCTGATTCAACAGGTCCGGTAAGACTTGAGCATCACCCACTCGATTGGAAGTCACTTCAATCGCCCGGATTTCCAGGGTTTCGGCATCAATGCCCAAGTGCACCTTGCGCCATTGTCGACGGTACTCGGCACCATGCTTCTTGGTTTTCCATTCGCCTTCACCCAACATTTTCACGCCCGTACTGTCGACCAGCAAATGCAAACCATTCGGATTAGGCCGATAGGAAATAGAGACCTGTAAACGTTGCTGACGGCGGCAAAGGGTCGAGTAATCAGGCATCGGCCAATCCAGGCCGGACAACTTCAATAAACTGGCAACCATACCCGTGGCTTGCCGCAACGCCAGACCAAATAAGTTCTTGACCATCAGGCAAAATTGAATCGCAGCATCCGAAAACTTCTCAGCTCGACCTCGCTTACCGCGACCAGGTGCTAACCAATCCATGTCCTTGTCGATCCATAGCAACATTGAGCCGCGTTGCTTCAAGGATTGGTTGTAGTATCGCCAGTTGAGGGTTTGGTATTTCTTGGGTTGGGGCTTGTGCATTCCAGTCGAGAATCAGTGAATTCACCTGCAACATGGGGCCAGCTGTCGATTTATGCAACAAAGCCGTGCGCATCCAGTCTATCGCCGTTATCTTGCAGCAAGGTAATATGAATCAGATATTTGCCTTGTTCAGCAACTCCATCCGGCATATTTAATACCACGGTTCCGGACTTGTGTTTCTTGGCTTCCGAAAAGAAAACCCGTTTTCCTTCAGGCTCCTTGGTGACTTCAAATTCAATCGCCATGTTGCGGTAGCGCTGATCTTGGTAGTCGAATACCAACTGAGTCAATGTGTTGATATCTGGAAGACTGCCGCAAAAATCTTTAGCGGGATAAGCTTTCGGTTGATAAGCTGTGTAGTGTAGCCAATGATCTTTTTCCAGTTCGAACTT
>CAIUWU010000101.1 GCA_903902945.1 uncultured Pseudomonadota bacterium | reverse complement strand
TCATCGGCAAACACCGGTGTGACCACCGTAATGTCCGGCAAATGGGTTCCGCCCGCATAAGGCGAATTCAGCAAATAGACATCGCCAGGCTGAAATTGCTCGCGGTGTTGCTGCAGCAGACTTTTGACGCTTTCACCCATAGACCCCAAATGCACCGGAATATGCGGGGCATTGGCAATTAGCTCACCCTCGGCATTGAACAAAGCACAGGAAAAATCCAGCCGCTCCTTGATATTGACCGAATGCGCAGTGTTTTGTAACACCACCCCCATCTGCTCGGCGACCGACATAAAGCGCTTATTGAAAATCGCCAGCAACACCGGATCGGCCTGATCGCCCAGTTCAATCCGCTGGCTGCGCGACTGCCGGCGGCGCAGAATTAAATCACCATTGTCTTGCAAACGCCCCTGCCAGCCCGGTTCGATTACTATGGTCGAAGTCGGTTCCACAATCACTGCCGGACCATCGAGCAGCGCCGTGGTCGATAAGCGTTCGCGGCGATACACCGGTGTGTCATGCCAGCCATCATCGGCAAATAAGCGGGTAATGAGTTCGGGCTGATCCGTCCGATCGCTCAGCGCTTGCTGTAACAACGGATCCACCTGTCTTTCCACGCCAATCGCTTCGACCTCGATACTGGCCAACAGCACCGGACGCTGCTGAAAACAAAAGCCGAAGCGCTGCCGGTAGCCTGTTTCAAAAGCATTCAACATCGCCCCAACCTCGGCAAAAGCAACCTCCAGCGCTGTATCGGTGCCCTGATAACGCAACTGCAAGCGCCACTCACAGCGAATCTGTGCTGGTGACAAGCCCTGCTCGATCAAAGCCTGTACTGCTTGCTGTTCCAGCCGCTGCAACTGCTGGCGTAATCTGGCCGGGTCAACCGTCGCCAGCATCTGTTCTAGTGCGGCCTGTTTAACTACTCTAAAATCCGCCAGCCCCATCCCGTACGCCGACAGCACCCCGGCCATCGGATGCAGCAAAATACTGTCCATCCCCAGACGCTCGGCAATCAGACAGGCATGCTGGGCGCCGGCAGCGCCATAACAGCACAAGGCATACTCCTGAAGGTTGTAGCCTTTTTGCAGCGAAATACGCTTGATCGCCTCGGCCATGTGCTCGACCGCAATCTCGATAAAGCCGGCCGCCACCTGCTCCGGGCTGCGCCGATCACCCGTACGCTGGCGAATGGTCTCCGCCAAAGCCTCAAACAGCGCCTCAACACGCTGCCGATCCGGAGCCTGATCGGCATTGGGCCCCAAGACCGCCGGGAACAGCGGCAGTTTGCCCAGCATCAGATTGGCATCGGTTACCGTCAACGGCCCGCCGCGCCGGTAACAGGCCGGTCCGGGATTGGCACCTGCCGACTCAGGGCCGACCCGATAACGCAAACCATCAAAATGTAAAATCGATCCGCCACCAGCGGCAACCGTATCAATCTGGATGATCGGCGTTCGCAGGGTAATGCCGGCGATTGCGGTTTCCGCAGTCCGTTCCAGAATCCCGGCGTAATGTGCAACATCGGTGGAAGTACCGCCCATATCAAAAGCGATGAGCTTATCGATTCCGGCCCGCCGCGCGACCGCAATCGCGCCGATCACACCGCCCGCCGGCCCGGACAGCACACTATCCTTGCCCTGAAAACAATCAGCCCGGGTCAGCCCGCCATTGGATTGCATGAATAACAGCCGGACAGTGTCGGCCTGTTTGCCCAGACCATTGCTGATCTGCTGCACATAGCGCTTTAACAACGGCGACAGATAGGCATCCACCACCGTGGTAAAACCGCGCGGCACCAGTTTAGGCAAGGCACTGACCTGATGTGACAACGACACTTGCCGAAAACCCAGCTCGCGGGCAATCGCCGCCACCGCCAGTTCCTGTTCGGGATAACACCAGCTGTGCATCAGTACAATCGCCAGATGCTGTATGCCTTGTTGTTGCAGGCTGAGTAGCTGAGCCCTGACCTGGACTGTATCGAGCGCTTTGATGATTCGGCCATCACTGGCGATCCGGGCATCCACTTCAATCACGCGCTGATAAAGCGGTGCCGGCAGCCGGATATTGAGTGCGAAAATATCCGGCCGGTTTTGATAGGCAATTTGCAACACATCCTTAAAACCCTGATTGACCACCAGCCCGACCGCCTCACCTTTACGTTCCAGCAAGGCATTGGTGCCGACCGTGGTTCCCATCTTGATATGATCGATCAGCCCGTCCAGCGGCTGTCCCGGCTGCAAGTTCAGCAACGTGCGGATGCCGTGCAGCGCTGCATCCTGATAACGCTCGGGGTTTTCCGACAGTAGCTTTTGAGTCAACAGCCGGCCATCAGGATCACGGGCCACAATATCGGTAAAAGTACCTCCCCTATCAATCCAGAACTGCCATGCCGCCATCGGGTTTCTCGCCACCAAAAATGGCGACATTATAACCAGGCAATTCAAAGCAAATCGCGGTCGTTATTCACTAAGACCGGCTTGCTGTAACCGGCTTCAATCACCTACCGGCATATGGAAATGCTTTTATTTCGTTTTATCCGGCATTGCTGATTCCGCTACGATAGTGACGATTATTGTTTATTCAGGATCAAGCGATGAGCACCGCAAACCCGGACAACCGCACTGCAATTATTACCGGCGCCACTAGTGGCCTGGGTTACGAAACTGCCTTAAAACTGGCGGCAACAGGCTGGCGAGTAATTCTCACCGGTCGCAACGATCAAAAAGGCCAACAGGCACTGACGCTGATCAAAAAGCAACTGCCGGAGGCTACCATTGAGTATCAGCATCTGGATTTATCGAGTCTGGAATCGGTCAAGACATTTGCCAGCCAGATTAACGAGCAGCAACAGACACTGGATTTACTGATCAACAATGCCGGCGTCATGTCGCCACCGCAGCGAAAACTAACCGTAGATGGCTTTGAGCTGCAACTGGGCACCAACTATCTGGGGCACTTTGCCCTGACGGCCTTACTACTGCCGCTGCTGCGCCAAGCACCGGCACCACGGGTGGTCAATGTCAGCAGCATTGCTCACCGGCATGGCCGGATCCAGCTGGATGACCCGAACTGGGAACGCCGTTACCGGCCTTTCCCGGCCTACGCCCAGTCGAAACTGGCGATGCTGATTTTTGCACAGGAACTGCAACGCCGCAGCGCTGCCAATCACTGGGGTTTGTTGAGCACCGCCGCTCATCCCGGCATTGCGGAAACACCGTTATTTTCCAGCGGCCCCGGCGATCAGGGAGTATTGAACCGACTAACCCAATGGGCCTTACCTTTCATCAGCCAGTCGGCAGCGGCAGGCGCGGAACCGATTTTACTGGCCGCGCTTTCCGATCAGGCCAGCCCGGGCGGCTATTATGGACCGCAAGGTTTCAGAGAAATCAAAGGCCCCGCCGGAGTCGCTGTGATCAGCAAAAACGCCCGGGATCCGGTGACGGCAGCGCGCTTATGGGAATTATCCGAGCAACTCACTGGTATAAAATGGCCTGACGATTCTGACCCTTCCTGATCTTCTGATGACAAAACCGACAGTTAACCGCAATAAAACGGCGCTTAAACGCTTATTACTCCTGCTGGCCGGACTTCCGGCCATTTATCTGGGCTGGCAGTATTACCAGCAAAGTCAGGATTATCAGTCGACCGATAACGCCTATATCGGTGCCAATGTAGTGCAGATTGCCAGCCGTTTGTCCGGTCAGATCGAGCAACTGCCGGTTCACAACCACCAGCAAGTCAGTCAGGGCGCATTGTTATTTAAACTGGACAGTGAGGCCCTGAAACTAACGGTTGCTGAACACGAGGCCAGATTCAAACAGACATCGCAGAATCTGGGCATTAATGTATTGGCAGTCGCTTCGGCTCGCGCCCGGCTCGATGAAAAGAAAATCCAGCTGGAAAACGCCAAACAGCTTGCCAAACGCCATACCCAGCTGGTCGATCAGAAGTTTCTATCCCAGCAAAGTTTTGATGATAGTGCCAGCAATCTGGCCAGCGCCGAAGCCGGTGTCAGACAAGCTGAATCCGAACTGCATCAGGCACTGGAAAAAATCAGACTGCAGGAAGACCGCGATCCGGCGATGCAGGAAGCGATTGTCAAACTGGAACAGGCCAGACTGAATCTGCAATATGCCGAAGTCTTTGCCCCGGTTTCCGGCACCATTGCCAACCTGAATCTGCGTCCCGGCAATTATGTGCAGGCCGGACAAGCACTGTTTGCCCTGATCGACCATCAATCCTGGTGGGTGGACGCCAATTTCAAAGAAACCCAGATTAGCAATATCAAACCCGGCAACCCGGCCAAAATTCATATTGATCTGTGCCCGGATCAAACACTGTCCGGCACTGTCGAAAGCATCGCCGGCGCTACCGGCGCCTCTTTTTCACTGCTGCCGGCGCAAAACGCCAGCGCCAACTGGGTGAAGGTAACCCAGCGGATTCCGGTCAGAATCCGAATCGACAGCCGCTCTGACAGTTGCCCGCTGATTATCGGTTCTTCCGCAGAAGTCAGTGTCGCAGTCCGGTGAGTAGCGGCCGTAACCGAACCCCCATCATCATTGCCGTGATGATGGCGACCATCATGGAAGTGCTGGACATGACCATCATCAATGTCTCATTACCCAGCATGGGCGGCGAACTGTCTTCGACCGCCAGCCAGATGAGCTGGGCGCTGACTTCTTATATCGTCGCCTCGGCTATCGCCATGCCCTTGACCGGTTTCTTCTCCGACGCACTGGGCAGAAAGTTTTATCTGCTGCTGTCGATGAGCAGCTTTATTTTGGCTTCGGTATTGTGCGGCCTGGCTACGTCTCTGAATGCGCTGGTTTTGCTCCGGCTGATTCAGGGGCTGTCGGGTGCGGCGCTGGTACCGATGTCACAAGCGGTGATGGTCGATCTCTACCCGCCACAGGAGCGCGGCAAAGCCATGGCAATCTGGGCTTCCGGAATTATGGTGGCACCGATTCTGGGGCCAGTGCTGGGCGGCTGGTTAACCGATAATTTATCCTGGCGCTGGGCGTTTTTTATCAATCTGCCGGTCGGACTAATAGCTTTATGGCTGACCGGCAAATATCTCCCGGAAACCGGGCGCATCGCCCGAAAAATGGACTGGCCGGGATTCTGGGCGCTGTTTATAACGATTGCGAGCCTGCAATATTGTCTGGACCGGGGTAATGAAGAAGACTGGTTCGACTCGGTCAACATCCGCTGGATGACTGCTGTAGCCGGATTCGGCCTGTTGTGGCTGGCGCTGCATATTGTCCGCAAACCATCGCAGCCGATTTTCAGCCCGCAACTGTTCACCGACCGTAATTTCGTACTATCCAGTCTGGCGATTGTGGCGGTGAGTATCGCGCTGTTCGGTTCGATTACCTTGCAGCCGCTGTATTTTCAGCAAACCCTCGGCCACACTACCACGCTGGCCGGGCTATATATGATTCCGCGCGGCATCGCCAGCATGTTGAGCATGATGGTAGTCAGCCAGCTGGTCGGCCGTTCCGACCCGAGAATCCTGATCGGTTTCGGCGCGCTGGTGGGCGGCATCGGTTCCTGGGGAATGACCCTCTATCCGCAGCAAGCCACTAATCTGGTACTAATCTGGCCAACCTTGCTACAAGGTGCTGGCATGGGCTTTATTTTCATTCCGTTGAACAGCATCGCTTACTCAACACTGCCACCGGCGCTGATCACCGAGGCTACCGGGGTCTTCAGCCTGATCAGAACTATTGGCAATGCGCTGGGTATTTCTATCGTGATGCTGTTTTATACCCGAGGAATTCAGCAAAACTGGCATCATCTGGTCGAATTCATCAATCCCTACAACCCCAATCTTCAGCTTTATTTATCGGCTTCCGGCTTTACGCCGGATTCAGGTGAAGGCTTAATGCTGATCGCCAGAGAAGTAGGCTATCAGTCACAAGCCCTGGCCTTGCTCGAAGCGATTAATTTCACCACACTCAGCTTCATACTGGTGCTGCCTTTCTTGCTGGTGCTGGATAAAAGAGCGCCGTCGCCTATGGTTACAGGCGGACATTAATAAGTCCAATAATCTATTTTTTTAATATCGAAAACGAATAAAAGAAAATAACCATCTGCGATATATTGATGACAATTTGTCATTTCCAATTT
>CAIUWU010000100.1 GCA_903902945.1 uncultured Pseudomonadota bacterium | reverse complement strand
CATTGCTTCGATCGCCACATAGTCATAGTGTTGCATGAAGACCGGAAAGGACTGTGCATACCATTCTTCGCTGTAAGGCTGCAGCAATGGCAAAGCATAGAAATTACGTGCGGTTTTAATGTAAGGTCTGTAGAAACGCACTTTATCGGTCAGATAGTCGGTGAACTGCCCAAGAAACTCGGATTTATATTGGGCCCAGCGCATCCGCAACTCGGGTGAGGCGTGAATTTTATCAAAGTCCCCCGGCAACCCCCAGACATTACGGGTCACATCCATCGCCAGCGGTGAGACATCTTCAAAATCGGACAAGATACCGTCATCATGAAACAAGATGCCGTTAAAGCTGCAATGCTTGGCCAGATCTTCATACAGATCACCGACAAACTGCCTGGCTTCAGGATTGAATGGCGATAAACGAGTATAGATATGGCGCGAAATCTGCGGTTCGCCATCGCGCCACTCTTTGACATACCATTTCAAAGGTACATCGGCTTTATAAGCCATCATCGGCATCCAGGCGTAAACCTTGACACCGGCGCGGGTCCGTAATTGCAACGCAACATGATTAAACATATCGCGTCTGACCGGCAAATGGCGATTGGGAAAATACAGCTGATCGGCATTACCGTCGCCATCAGGGTCGGAATAAGCCTGTAGAAATACGGTATTGGCACCGCTGGCCTTGATACGCTCCAGCAAGGCTGACAAATTGCGGTTGGTCTGGTTTTCATCTTCATCATAGATGTAATCCATATCGACATGGGCCACCCGCAACTGCTGATCAACCCGCTGGGTTTTAACCGTTTCGGCAAAGCGTTTGGCATCGGGATCATCGGCAATCATCATGCGCTTCATCACTGGCGCATCAGCCAAGGTATTGACACCATCATTCAAACCCATGGTGATGGTCATACCGGCCATTTTGGCGGCTTCTAAGGCAATCGTATTGTATTCACCGAATGGCCAGACCATGACCCGTGGGCGCTTACCGGTAATCTGGAACAGTCGCTCAGAGCTTTTATCAATCTCATAAAACAGCCGCTTACGATAACTTTCGTCATTTTCATATTCATCGTATTCAGCACTGTACAAGCGGGTAGTCACCGCGCTCTGACTGTTGCCTTGGGGATTGGCCGGAATACTTTGATGCAGATCATGGGTATGGGAAGCAATTTCAACCAAACCGGTGTTCATCACTTCCCGAATCTGTGCCGGTGTCATCAGCGGTTTAACGCCGGGAACCGTCTGCTGTTCCAGCCAGTTACCAACCACCGCCAAGGTAGCAGGATACTGGTATTTTTTTAGTAAGGGCATCGCCCGGGTATAGAAACTCAGATAACCGTCATCAAAAGTCAGCATCACGGCATTACTGGGCAAGGCTTTCTCGCCTTTCATGGCATCTAGTACATCCTGAACGCTGATAACGTGATAATTATTTTTTTTCAGCCAAGCGAAATGTTGGTCGAGATGTTGTTTACAAACCCCGATCCGATCGAACGGCGGAACCCGCTCTTCTTCTTCGAGAATGTCATGATAATTAAGAACAATAAAACTACCGGCGGGCGTTTCGACAGCCTTGGCAGACAGGGATATTAGAAATAACAGCGTCAAAAATAATCGGGCAAACAGGCTCATAATTTTTAGATTCAAAAGTTCAAATATCCTGATCAATGCAATGCAAACGCTTCCAAATTCAGGGCTGGGCATTTTACCCGAAACACTATCTCACACACCTTTTATTTAATGACTGGCGACTGGAACAGTGCGGGATTATTGCGTAACATCAATTGCTTTTAACAGTAGCGATTAGGAGCAAGCGTGGCGATACGTTCTTTTAAAGATAAACAGCCTCAACTCGGTCAGCAGGTTTTTATCGATGATTCGGCAATAGTGATCGGTGACGTCAGCCTGGGTAATCAGGTTTCCATCTGGCCTACGGCTGTGGTGCGCGGCGATGTCGAAAAAATCACTATTGGCGACGGCACTAATGTGCAGGATGGTTCAGTCCTGCACGTATCTCATGCCGGCGACCATTCCCCTGCCGGACATCCGTTAACCATAGGCAAAGGGGTCACCATTGGCCATCGAGCCGTGGTTCACGGTTGTAGGATTGGCGATTATTGCCTGATAGGCATCGGCGCGATTGTCATGGACGGTGCCGTGATCGAAGACTATGTAATGCTGGGTGCCGGTGCATTGGTGCCGCCGGGCAAAAAACTGGAAAGTGGTTATCTGTATGTCGGCGCCCCGGCCAAACCAGCCAGACCCTTGAGTGATACTGAAAAAGCCTTTCTGGAATATTCCTGTCAGCATTACATCAGCCTGAAAAATCAGTATCTGTAACAGCTCTGATCGTGCTGATCAGAGCTGTCAAGGTCTTTTAAGCCACAGTCTGATCAGCCGTTGCCAGCGGATCAGCGCCGAGAGTGCCAATCAGCGAATGCCGGTAAGCCGCCGTCTGCAAAAACAGCAGCTTTTGCTGAGCCTGTTCATAACGGGTTTTCAGCTGCAACTTGGCGACATGATCACGATTTCGCGGACTGGCAATAAACACCGATAAAGTATCAACATGTCGCTGCCACAACGCCACATCGCGCTGCTGTTTAATCAACAGTCTGTGCTGATACCAGGCTGAACTCAGCAAAGACTCGCGGCTGAACAAACTGCGTATTTCGGGATCGTGGACATCCTTACCCTGATAGTGACCATAAGCCATGATGTATAACAGCGCCGACAGCGGCGGACAGGCTTCTTCGATACTGCCATCCTGAAAATAATGCAAAGCCACTTTCTGCTGGGTTTCGACAATATTGTTGACCCCATCGACGAAGACAGCCAGGTCCTGCCGCTCAGGCTGCAGAATCTCTTCGCTGAACACGGCGTAGGGGTTATCAAACATTTTGCCCATCAGGCCATGTACAAAACGACTGGTAATTCGATAACCGAGACGGCTGGCCAATACCGGTTTACCTTGATATTCAAAGTCTGACACCGGCTCCAGAAAGCCTTGTTTGATTAAATAATCCGGCTGACGTTCAGCGTGCGGCAAACGCGCCCAGATTTCAGGAATCAACAAACTGACATCGTGATCAACCCGAATATTCGGCCCGATATAACCCGCAGAACTGGAGAAGCCGGCATAGCCGGTCAAAATAAATGACACCAGTGCATTATTCAGATCGGCGGTAGGACGCAAGGCATTGAACGGCCCCTTGGTCAAGGCCCCTTCACTACCGGCCCCGGTCGTAGAGGGTGATTTACCGGTCAAAGAACAGACAAAATCCATAAACAGTTCCGGCAACTCCTGGTAGTGAATCGGGTTATAAACCGCCAATGAGCGAATAGCCCCATCCGGCGGATTGTTACGCCGACCAGTCAGCACCGCATCAACCGGATGACAAACGGCTTCAGTCAACGGTATTTTGCGATGCAGTCTTGCGCCCATTTCCGCCAGATATTTGCGCATCGGTTTAATCAGATCGGCACGGGTTTCCAGATAACGGGGATTCTTGGATGGCTTGCCATCGACCAGTCTCGGATGAGCCGAAGACACCACATAACCATCACCCTGTCGTTGCGCTTCTGACAATAATTGATACATGGGCGCGGTAAATTGCGAAAAAGTGGTTACGTTTTCAACCACCGCATTTAAAGTGTCGGCACGTAAGGGCTCGAAGTTGGCCATAAAATTACCGGCAGCGGCCATATTGGCTTCGGTCTGCTTATCATAGCCCGGTACGATGGCGTCATCGGGCCGCTGGAATAACCGGTATTCACAGTTAGCAACCAATTTGACGCTATGCTGATGCCTTGCTGCCGGCAGCAAGGCATCAATCTGAGCGACCGGCACCACTACAGAGGCGCTGATATCGTCTTCCATCTGAATCTTTTCGGCGGCAATGTAATCTTGTCTAACCTTGAAGGTGCGCCAGCCGCCCTGTTCATTGAAGCCCATTCTCAAATAGGTAGCGACGATCTTGCGCTGATTCAGTTTCAATTCATGCGCCGGCGCACCATCGATCACATCCACCGATAAATATTCCCGCCAACGATCACCCCATTCAGGCCGGTAAAAACGTTTGATCAGAAACACCAGCGCCAGAATGCCGGGTGGAATGGTTTTCAGCCACTGATTATATTGATCGGTATGACTGGGTGATGGTGTCAGCAGTTTGATCACAGAGCCGAGGCTACGCTCAGCACTCAAGATTTTACGGCTGGGGCCTTTTTTCTCCGGCGCATATTCGGGCAGGAAACGATTGCTGTAATCGTAATCGAAAATTGCCTGCACTCGGTCGAGGTCCTGTTCCAGATCATCGACATAGAGCGGCGCATAAATCACTGCATCTTCAATCGATTTGGAAATTTCCGACTTGCCGCCACCCGAGACGGTACAGGGTTTATGACAAAAAGTACCTTCTGCCAAGGTACCGACCAGCCGCCAGGAAGGTGCTCCCGGATGCTTGCACATTTCGATTTTATAGCCATTGGGCTGGACATAGACCTTGCCCGGCTGTAAGCGCAGACTGCGACTCTGGCCCTGATAATGCCAGTTGATCTGCTGGCCATTGACATTCATGCGCAAATCTTGCGGCACATAAATGATATCGGGATACTGGTTGTCGACGGCATAGCCTTCAGGATGCACAGTCATGGCATCGCTATAGCGGGACACCATGTCATCAAAATCGTAGCCCGCCTCACGGGTAAAACTGTCAACACCGAATTCATCGCCGTGATTAAAACGCTGAAATGCCAGCGCCCCCCCAGCATGCTCTTCTTCGGCAAGGCCGAATAAATTGGCGGCATAACTGATCTGGGTTTTGATCTCTTTTTTACAGTAGCCATAATAATTATCAGCCAGCAACGTCACGATCACACCACTGCGATCACGGGCTGTCAGTTTAAAAGCCTGGCCTTCGTTATACAGTTCATCGGCCGTCTTCCAGCACATACCTTCCTGACGCTGGCGTTGGCTGGCCTGATCCCAGTGAGGAAGTCCCAGTTGCTGTTTAGTCAATCTGGATAAATGCGGCGCCAAAATCACGCAACCACTGTGGCCGGACCAATGCTGCACATCCAGTGCCGCATCATATTCAGGCAAACCAGGATTGCCGCCGTTACCAAAAATACTTTCCACGAAATCCAGATTACTCACCAACGTACCCGGCGCAAAAAAGCGGATTTCCATCGACTTTTCTGCTTCGATTCCCGGTATTTCAGGGCAAATGACCGGTCTGAGTAACAAAGAAGCAAACATTTTGGCCGGCTGTGCCTGATTGGCTGTAAACGGTAACACCAGCAAATCATCCGGGGGATTGAGTGCCGCTTCCAGCATCCGTGCAAAAGTCAGTTTAGGGACCTGTTTCTTGTCAGCCGGAACCGGTAATCCGCCTTCGGCAATATGAAATGAACCCTCGGTAGTACGCCGGTCTCTGGCCGGATTATGTAACACGCCTTGTTTGACCCGATAGCTGGAGACTATTTCGGAAATAAACTGATCTTCCCCTATCGGTAGCGACAATTCTCTGGCGACACCGTGACGATCCAGTTCGAAAGTAATCGCGGGAAGTTTTGGAATATCGGTTAGCGCTAAGTCGGCTAAATAGCGATCCAGGAAGTCCTGTATTCTGCGATCAGCCGGATACAGGGCTTCGCCGGCTAACTGATGGCTTTTTTCGTAATAATTTTTCAGTAAATCTTCTGCAGTGGAAATCAAGCCTTCTATGTCATCATTAACGCATAACGGCTGTCCGCAAGAAGCTAATTTGAGATTGATATACAGGTGTAACTGACGACGAAACACCACCGGATCCTGATCCTCATTACCCAGACCCAAAGCGCGTTGCAAATCCATAAACCCCTCGTTAGTTATTATAGTTATGGGAAGGCGGTACTATATCAAAGCCCAAACCAGTCACCAAAATTAGCTTTCGACTGCTAACTAGTTCATTTAGCGCCTGTTTAATTTTTTTGATAAAGTTTAATAAATCTCAGGAAATAGGCTTTTGCCAACCAGTTAAATCTGGTTAAATATTCCTATCAAGCAGTTACGCCGTATTTCTCCAGTAAACTAACAACAGTAAAAACGTGCAAAAACCGATTCTTTTCGCATTTTCTTTAGTTCTCATACTATTACTGAGCACACCCGTTTCAGCCCGCTATTCAGCGATCGTGATTGACGCTGATAACGGCGAAGTGATTCACGAAACCGAAGCCGCCCAACGCTGGTATCCAGCGTCATTAACCAAAGTCATGACACTGTACATGACCTTTGCTGCACTGGAAGCAGGAAAACTGCATTTAGACGATATGCTGAGCGTATCCAGACACGCCGCCAAACAACCTAAATCGAAACTAGGTTTACGCCACGGACAACAGATCAGCGTTGAAAACGCGATTCTGGCGGTTGCAACCCGTTCTGCAAATGATGCCGCTGTAACCCTTGCCGAACATCTCGGGGGCAGCGAATCGCACTTTGCGCATCTAATGACTCAGCAGGCTCATCACATGGGCATGTCTAGCAGTTCATTTGTCAATGCCAGTGGCCTTCCCAATGAAAACCAGGTTAGCAGCGCCCGCGATCTCGCGATTCTATCGTTGGCATTAATCAAACATTTTCCTGAATACTACCGATACTTTTCGACTACTGAATTCCATTACAAAGGCCAGGTTCTACCCAATACCAACCGGATTCTGAAAAGCTATCCCGATGCGGACGGCCTCAAAACCGGATTCACCTGCGGCTCCGGTTACAACCTGATCGCTTCAGCGAAACGCAATGGTCACAGACTGGTAGGTGTATTGCTGGGCGCGCACAGCAGTGGCGAACGTTTTGAACAAATGGGGAATTTGCTGGATGTCGGGTTTGAGAAAAAAGCCACCGGCGTCAATAACGCCCATGTTTCGACACTCCGGGATGATGATCTGGCACCGCCACCGTTTCAGTTAGCATCTAACCGCTGCGCGGGTAGTGCGGTGCAGATGGGCGCTGATGCGGAAGCCGGCGACTTCGAACCCATCCGCATCAAAGCCAATGACCATCCTCAAAGATTAGAGCCAGCAGTGATGCATTCTCAAGCCAAAGCTTCGGTAATATTTGGCAGCGATTATCAAAAACAGCATGCAGAACATCAGTTGCAAACCGCGCGACATACGCTGGTTTCATTAGCTGACAAAGGTCATCCCCGACTAATCAAGTACAAGATCAAAGGTAAAACGGTCTGGCAAACACGATGGACCGGACTGGATGCTGACGAGGCAACAGAGATCTGCAGACATTTAGCCGACACAATCAATGACTGCCGAGTCCTGACTGCCAGCCCACCCAGACCTGCAGGGCATAGGGCAGTCAGTCATAAACAACCGGCCAGACATCAACACCACTACCGCACCGTGGTGCATAAGAAAGCCTTGCACTCTTAATAGTGCGGTGGCCTTTCATCGAGCATATTGATCTGCGAGCGGTCGCTGAACGCCAAGCTCTTAATCTTGTCGTTCAGCAATTTACAGGTTTCTTCTAATTTGCTGATTTGCATTTGCTGATCAACCACTACCTGATTCAGCGCCTGAATTAAATCTTCCTGATAGGCTTGTTTGATTTCCAATTCAATGATTCTGTCTTCGTTCATGCAATCTGCCTGAGGTTGTAATTGATCATAGTTTAGCATCTCAAGCGCTCCAGACGATTTAGCCATGCTATCTATGATAAATTAGCCCAATTTCCTTTACCGCCTCACCACTATCAATCAAGAGTAGTTTTTATGCGCATGACACCGCAACAATTTCTCGCCTGGGAATCAAAACGTATCACCTTACTAGCTATGTCGGGAGCAGGCAAAACCCGCTTATCCAGCAAACTGCCGAAAGACAAATGGTTTCACTATTCAGGCGACTATCGAATCGGCACCAAATATCTGGAAGAGCCGATACTGGACAATATCAAACA
This sequence comes from uncultured Pseudomonadota bacterium, assembly GCA_903902945.1. Taxonomy (GTDB): domain Bacteria; phylum Pseudomonadota; class Gammaproteobacteria; order Methylococcales; family Methylomonadaceae; genus Methylomonas. Next base: position 4,468 of record CAIUWU010000100.1, on the reverse strand, counting down.
GCAGGCCATGGGCGTACCTTTCCTGCGAGATCTGCTGCGTTCCGATTCTATTTATATCTGTAACAACGTCACGGTTGACAATCTCGCCCCGGTATCCAGTTTTCTCGGCAAACTCGGCGATCCTGACAAAGGCGGATTATCACTGCAAGAATTCAAACGCCGTCAGGCCCTGCACCATCAGGCTGAAGTCGCCGCGATGAATGATGTACCGGATTTCATTCGCAAAGCCGAATCGATTTACGGTTACAAACACTTTATTAATGACGCCGGCGGCAGCGTCTGCGAACTGAATGATCCTGATGTATTGAAAACCCTGGCTGACAACACCGTCATCATTTACATCAAAATCCCGGTTTCAAGACAGCAAATGCTAATTGAACGCGCACAAAAATCACCTAAGCCTCTGTACTACCGCCCCGAATTCGTCGACGAAAAACTGGCAGAATTCATGCAGTTAAACAACTACACCAGCACTGACCAGATTCCGCCCGATGATTTCGTCAGCTGGGTATTTCCCGAGTTGTTCCAGGCCAGACTGCCTCGCTACGAAGCGATTGCCGAACAATATGGCTATACCGTCAACAGCGAAGATGTCATGCAAATCAAAACCGAAAATGACTTTCTGCAATTGGTTGCCAACGCTATGGCCCAACAACCAAACTAAGTGAGCCTTTGCCATGCCTTTAGTTGCCCATACCAATTTACCGACATTTCAGCGTTTACACGAGGAAGGTGAAGAAATTCTGAGCGCTGACCGCGCCAGTCATCAGTCTATCCGCGAATTACATATAGGGTTGCTGAATATCATGCCGGATGCCGCACTGGAAGCGACCGAACGCCAGTTTTTCAGACTGGTCGGCGCCTGCAACCAGATCGCCCAGTTTCACGTTCACCCGTTTACCATTGATGGTCTGGAGCGCGGCCCGGAAGCGCTGGCCCATATTCATCAGTACTACGAATCCTTCGAACAAATCAAACGCGATGGCCTGGACGCTCTGATCATCAGCGGCGCCAACGTCACTCACGCCCATTTACAGGACGAAGATTTCTGGCAACCGCTAACCGAAGTATTTGAATGGGCCAAGCAAAATGTCACATCAATTTTATGCTCCTGCCTGGCTACTCACGCCCTGATCCAGAACTGTTATGGCATCGAACGTACCCGGCTGCCAGCCAAACGCTGGGGGGTTTATTCACACAAAGTAGTCGATCGCACTCATCCGCTGATAGCCGAAATCAACACCCGCTTTGATGTGCCGCATTCTCGTTTTAATGAAGTATTTCAAGCTGATCTGGAACGGCATGGCGTCAAGGTACTGGTCGCCAGTGAACAAGCCGGTGTCCATCTGGCGGTAAGCCCGGACGGTTTCAGAATCGTGTTCTTTCAAGGGCATCCCGAATACGACGACATCAGTCTGCTAAAAGAATATAAACGTGAGGTGTTGCGTTTTTATCGCCATGAACGTGAAGACTATCCGCCCTTCCCCGAACATTATTTTGATAGCAAGGCTGAGGCGCTGTTAAACGCTTATGCGGTTAAAGTTCATCAGGCCAAAGCCCAAGGCAGCGTTTTGGAAGCTATGCCGGAAGATCAGATCATTCCGTATCTGGATAACACCTGGCGTGACTCAGCCAAAGCGGTATTTAACAATTGGCTGGGCAAGGTCTATCAAATTACCAATGAAGACCGCAATCTGCCCTTCATGGCCGGTATCGACCCTGAAAATCCGTTAGGCTTATAAACTGATCCGGCCGGGTTTATGTTTATTCAACCCGGCCGACATGACAGACTGTTATTGTTTAGGTGTCCGCTTCCACACATAGACAGCCACACCCACCACACTGACAAAAAGTAACAGCATCAAAATCGGATACTGATAAAAGGCATCAAAAAACTGCCCGGTACCCTGTGCCGTCGCTCGATAATACGGTCCCATTCCTCGTCCTCCTGCTAGTTAAACAGATTGCAGACTACCCCGAAAATCGCCGATGTCCAGTGGTGGCAGTATTGGCACTGACGACATCAACAGCGATGATATAACCCAATACCTAGCCGCCTGCTGCAATTGCTCTATGCCACGCCTAGCCTTATATCAGCCGGACACAATACTATCCAGCACTTCCCAACGCGCATAAGCATCAGCTAATGACTGCCCCAGATCCTGTAATTGCTGCATGGTGACCGCGATTGAATCCGGGCTCTGTTTATAAAAATCAGCGCTATTGATCAGTGCATTCAGTTCGGCCTGCTGGTTTTCCAGCGTTTCTATCATCATTGGCAGCTGCTCCAGCTCACGCTGTTCTTTGAAACTGAGTTTCTTAGGTGCGCTGGCTTTGGGCTTGTCTTTTTTTACCGCCGATTCAGCCGCCAGAGCCTCGGCCTGTTTTTTGTTACGTTCACACAACGCCTGCCAATCGGCATAACCGCCGATATATTCATTGACCTGAGCCTCGGCCTCGAACACCAGCACACTGGTGACCACGTTATCCAGAAACGCCCGGTCATGACTGACCAGCAACAAAGTCCCTTGATAAGCAACCAGTTTCTCTTCCAGAATCTCCAGCGTTTCCAGATCCAGATCGTTAGTCGGTTCGTCCATCACAATCAGATTGGCCGGCTTGGTAAACAAACGCGCCAGCAGCAAGCGATTTCTCTCACCACCAGACAGACTTTTGACCGGTGAGCGGGCCCGCGCCGGTGCAAACAGAAAATCAGCCAGATAAGACATGATGTGACGTTTGCCTTCGGCGGTATCGACGAATTCACCGCCATCCAGCACACTGTCGGCAACCGTCATTTCCGGATCGAGCTGCTCACGTAACTGATCGAAATAGGCAATCTGCAAATTGGTCCCCAGTTCGATCTGTCCCTGGGTCGGCTGCAACTGACCTAGCAATAATTTTAACAACGTCGATTTTCCGGCACCGTTATTACCGATCAGGCCAATCTTGTCGCCTCTTTCGATCCGCAGCGAAAAGTGTTCAATCACCTGTTTGCCGTTCGGATATTGAAAACTAACATCCAGCGCTTCAATCACTTTGCGCCCCGAAGCTTCACCCTGGTTCAGCCCCAATTTGACCGTTCCCTGCTGGGTGCGACGTTCATTACGCTCGGACCGCAAGCGCTGCAAGGCCCTGACCCGGCCTTCGTTACGGGTGCGGCGAGCCTTGATACCCTGACGAATCCAGACTTCTTCTTTAGCCAGTTTTTTATCGAATTCTGCGTTCTGATTGGCCTCATCCTCCAATGCCGCCGCTTTGCGCAGCAGATAATCCTGATAATTGCCCTGCCAAGAAACCAGCTGACCACGATCCAGATCGATGATCCGGGTTGCCAGTTTTTGCAGAAATGCCCGGTCATGGGTCACAAACATCACAGCGCCCTGAAACATCAGCAACTGCTCTTCCAGCCAGTTAATGCTTTCAAAATCCAGATGGTTGGTCGGCTCGTCCAGCAATAACACTTCGGGTTCCAACACCAGCGCCCGGGCCAATGCCACCCGGCGCTTCCAGCCACCGGACAGACTACCGACCAGCACATCAGCCGGTAATTGCAGCCGGCTCAAAATCGATTCAACCCGTTGCTGTAAGGCCCAGCCCTGGGCGGCTTCGATTTTGTGCTGAATATCCCCCATCAGCTGTAAAGCATTGGCATCGCTTTCGAGCCGGCTGGACAGCGCATGATATTGGGTAATCAGCGCCCCCATCTCACCCAGACCTCCAGCTACGGCCTGATAAATACTGTCTTCATCATTGAGATCGGGCGTCTGCTGTAAAAACGCCAGCCGTAATTCCGGTTGACGCCAGATTTCGCCATGATCGGCATAAATCTCTCCGGCGATGATTTTCATCAAGGTCGATTTACCTTCGCCATTACGCCCCAGCAAACCAACCCGCTCGCTGGGATCCAGCTGAAAAGCGGCATTGTCCAGCAACGCGTGGCTACCAAAAGCGATGGAAACATTGTTTAAACGAATTAACGGCATAGTGTCTGTAAGTAGCGTCTGAGTAAATCAAGGGCCATTACAGCCGCCTGACGTTGTTTAGTATGAGGAGTTCCGGCAAGCACGGTTTCAGAACGAAATTCACCGTCCAGCGTTTGCAGCATGTTATAGACCGTAATAGCGCGATTTTTGTCCTGATAGTCTTCGCGACTACCCGCATAACTCTGGCCGAGAATCAGCGTCTGTGCATCGTCGACACGGTATTGCGACAGCTGCCGGTCCAGCCATTGCCGCGGCTCGGCATCGATTTGCAATCTGATCTGTGCATCTTGCAGCCATTGGTATCCCAGACATTGTGCAGCCAGTAAGCCCTGAGTAGCCGTTTCCAGCACCATCAGCCGCAGATTACTGCGCTGCAGATAGCCGTCGACTACGCTCAACAAGTCACCTTGTTGCTCGGTCAGCCCATCAATGGCAAATACATAATCACCAATCAAGCCGGCAACCTGCCGCGCCCACTGCTG
>CAIUWU010000099.1 GCA_903902945.1 uncultured Pseudomonadota bacterium | reverse complement strand
TTATTAAACTATGTTATTTAACGTTGTTTAGGGGATATGACGTAACGGGTTAATGGCTAATTTAAAAGGTGAAATTTGTAACTTTATGTTTTTTAATAAAATATTAATTTGGCCTTAAATTTGCTAATTAATCTGGGTGATGGGGTCGGTATCAACCTGGGTCCCGGCGCGAATAAAAAATAAAAACAGATTAAGAGACACTATGACAACACTTAAACCTACCAAATTAAGCCAGGCAATTTTGAGTGCCTTGCTGTTGGCATCGATGCCGGTACTGGCTGAGACCGATACTCAAGATGATAAAAAATCGGTCAAAAAAGAAAATAAAGCTACCGCCGCAAAAGATTCTGAGACAACCACTTTGCAAGATGTGGTGGTAAAGGAAGATTTTACCGAAGACGGCCGTCCGGAAATTCCTTCCAAGACTGATTTTTCTACACCAAAAACCAAAGTTACTCGAAAGGAAATCGAAGAAACCAATGCGGTTTCTACAATTGATTCTGTTAAATATGAAACAGGCATTTATGCGCGTCAGCGTTATATTGGTGACCAAAATGCACCAATTGGTATGCGAGGATCAAGTCCCTACCAGGGCGGTCGTGTATTAGCTTATATGGATGGGATGCCAATTTGGAATCCATTACAAATAAGTTATAACGGTTCGCCTCGTTGGGGTTTAATTGGCCCTAGCGAAATCAAATCAGTTGATATTTTGGGGGGGCCTTTTTCTGCTGAATATAGTGGTAACGCCATGGGGGGGGTAATTAGCTACAATACTCTAATGCCGCAAAAGCGTGAGGTTTACACCGAAGCTACATATATGTTGCAACCCTATTCCTTGGAAGGAACAACCAAAAATTTACAAGGATTTAAAACATTTGGTTCATATGGTGACAAGTTTGGTGATTTCAGTACCTATTTCTCATACAATCATATTGAGAATGAAGGTCAGCCAATGACGCCACAATATTCCGCAGATAAAGGCACTAATTACAATACTGCTTTAGCAAATTTGCCTAAAGGAGCATTTCTTGAGCAAAATCCAAGAAATGGACAATATCGTTATAACTACGGTGATGATGGTATTCAGCATTCTGTAGATAATTTATATAAATGGAAAGGTAGTTATGCGATTAATTCTGAATTAGAAACTAATTTTGTTGCTGCATTTCAAGATTTTGAAAGAACCAACGTCGGCCAATCTTTTATTACGGATCCAAATGGTAATACTATCTGGCCCGGTAGTACGTTGGCAAATAATAACAATATAGCATGGCCAAATACATTAGGTTCAGCGCCTAAAACTTTAGGTTTTAGTTCACAAAATCGTCAGACTTTAACATTAGGCTGGGGTTTGAAGGGAAGAGTGTTTGGTAACTGGCATACCAATACTAATGTTAGTTTGTTTGATATTCTTAAAGATCAAACAATTAAAGGTAATTACAATTCCAGTGATCCGAAAAGAGATTTCACAGGTCAAGATACTTCATTCGATGATTCTGGCTGGGTCAATTTTTCAACTAAGTTTAATAATGAAGAGTTTTTTGGTCGGAAAGATTTGTCTTTCGCTACTGGATATGAATTTCAGCACTCGAGAATCTTGCAAAATCAATATAATCTAAGTAATTATTCCATCATTACTAGAGCTGCAGGTAACCCTTTGACTACCAAAAGCGGTGGCACAACAGATACACACGCTCTGTTTGGTCAACTGAGTTGGCGATTTATAAAGGATTGGGATGCAACTGTAGGCACTCGTTTAGAAAGATGGAATTCATATGATGGAGTTTATTTGTCTTCTTCATTGCCTAATCCTAATCCATTAGGGCTTACAACAGTACAAACAATGGGTGGATACTTGAGTCCAGCTGATAGACAATATTCTGCTTGGTCTCCGAAGTTTTCTTTAGGATATGAGCCAGGACGTTGGAAGTTTCGTTATTCTATTGGTAAGGCTTATAAATTTCCATTGCCGGAAGAATTGTTCAGTAATTCAAATAGTGTCAATGGAAGTGTTGTAACTTCAGATCCAACATTAAAGCCAGAAGATGGAACACATCATAATTTATTAGCTGAATATGACTTTAATAATGGTTATGTTCGGTTGAACTTGTTTCATGAGAATGTGCGGAATGCTATATATTCACAATCGATTTATTTGCCAGGATTGGCTAATTTAAGTACTGTTGTTTCATCAGTTGGTGAGCAGGAAACTGATGGTTTGGATTTTACAGTTAATCATGATCGGGTTTTTGATTCGAATTTTGATGTTAAATTGAATACAACAATATTGAATTCTGAAATTATCAAAAATGACCGTAATACTGCTTATGTAGGTAAGCAATTTCCTTTAATGCCAAATTACCGAGCGAATATATTAACTACCTATCATTATGGTAATGATCTCGATTTGTCATTTGGTACACGTTATTCAGGTAAGCAATACTCAACCTTGGATAACACGGATTTGCAGTTGCCGTATTATTCATCAATTAGTGAGACGGTTTATGTTGATGTTAGAGCAACCTATCGTTTTAATAAGGCAGGCCATATTTCAGCTGGTATTGATAATTTGAACGATCATCAAGCTTTTTATAATCACCCGTTACCACAAAGAACTTTTTTTGCGACAGTCGGTTATAAATTCTAAAACCTGAACCATAAAAGCCGCCATTCCGGGGTGATGAAACTTCGGAATGGCGGCTTTTTTATGGGTTTGTACCAGCCTGTTACGATTCTGCCAGACTCGGCCAGTCGCTATAGCCTGCTTCCCCGCCACCATAAAAACAGCCTCGCGGCGCTTCGACAATCTCGGCGCCGGTTTTCAGGCGCTCGACTAAATCCGGGTTGGCGATAAACGGCCGACCAATACAAATCAGATCGGCTTGCTGCTGTTCGCGGGCCTGGAAAGCCAGTTCACGGTCATAAAGGTTGTTGGCCATATAAGGGCCGTTGAACAACCGGCGTAATTGCTGCAAATCGACATTATCAGGCACAGCGCGTGACATGCCGGTCGCGCCTTCGACGAAATGCAGATAAGCCAGATTGAAGCGGTTGAGCTGTGTGATCAGATAGCTGTAAGTCGCCATGACATCGCTGTCTAACGGGGTATTACCAGTATTGGGGGTTACCGGTGACAGACGAATCCCGACCCGCTCGCCGCCCCAGATGGCAACCACGGCGGCGGTCACTTCCAGTACCAGTCTCACCCGGTTTTCAATGCTGCCGCCGTAGGCGTCGCTACGCTGATTGGTAGAGTCACGAATGAACTGTTCCAGCAAATAGCAGTTAGCACTGTGCACTTCCACCCCGTCAAACCCAGCTTCTTTGGCGCACTGGGCGGCGTGACGGTATTGTTCGACGATGCCCGGAATTTCGTTAGTGTCCAGTGCTCTGGGAACGGGCACTTTCTGCATGCCCTGTTCGGTCAGCGTGTCGCCTTCCGGCGCAATCGCTGATGGCGCTACCGGTAATGCGCCGTCTGGTTGCAAGTCGGGATGCGAGTAGCGACCCACATGCCAGAGCTGACAGACGATTTTACCGCCCTGGTCATGCACCGCCTGCGTCACCTGCTGCCAGCCGGCTATCTGGGCTTGGTTGTAAATGCCGGGAGTGTACGCATAGCCGCGGGCTTGCGGGGAAATATTGGTCGCTTCGCTGATAATCAGTCCTGCACTGGCGCGCTGGGCGTAGTAACGGGCTTGCAGTTCGCCGGGAGCGCCGTTGTTTACAACCCGGCAGCGGGTCAGCGGGGCCATGACAATCCGGTTGCTTAGCTGCCAGGCGCCGATGCTGACAGGGTTAAATAGATCGGTCATTTACAATGCTCCTTAGATAGAGAGGGTGAAAATTTTGCCAATGATACAGCTTGAGGTATTACGAACGAAGCGGCTAATAAAATCCGCTATGTATCCGGATTGCTGCACAGTGCTGCCAATGACGGGGTTGGAGCTGTGTCGTGACTCCGTCATTGCCAGCGCAATGACGGATTTCAGGAAAGGTTGATCAGTTGTGTGATTTTCCAGTCTCGAAGTGTAAGCCATCAGGACTTGCTACAACCTTGATGACATCACCGGCCACAAAATGCCCGGCCAGAATCTCGCTGGCCAGCGGATTTTCCAGCTGTCTTTGGATAGCGCGTTTTAACGGACGGGCACCGTAGATCGGATCGAAACCGGCTTCGCCCAACTGATCCAGTGCGGCTTCGCTGATTTCAAAACCGATGTCACGCTGCTGCAAACGCTGGCGCAACAAATCGATCTGAATTTTGCTGATCGCCCGAATCTGAGACTGACCCAACGGATGGAACACCACCGCTTCATCGATCCGGTTGATGAATTCAGGGCGGAAATGCTGGCTGACAATCGCCATCACCGCATCTTTCATTGATTGATAGTTTTGTTCGCCGGCCAGTTCCTGAATCACCGCCGAACCCAGGTTGGAGGTCATCACGATCACGGTGTTTCTGAAATCCACCGTGCGGCCTTGGCCATCGGTCAGCCGGCCATCGTCGAGAACCTGTAACAACACGTTAAACACATCGGCATGGGCTTTTTCGATTTCATCGAGCAGAATCACCGAATAGGGTTTGCGGCGCACGGCTTCGGTCAGGTAGCCGCCTTCTTCATAACCGACATAGCCCGGAGGCGCACCGATCAGACG
>CAIUWU010000098.1 GCA_903902945.1 uncultured Pseudomonadota bacterium | reverse complement strand
TTCTGAACATGAATGGTTCGGGAATCTTCTTGCGTGTCGTTTTTTTCATGGGGGTGCATGATGGCTTACATCAGACCTTTAGCAAACGGCAATTTCCGCTCAGATGTCCGCATGAAGGGCATCGTCAAAAACAAAACATTTCCTTCCGAAAAACTCGCACAAGCTTGGGCTAATAAGATCGAGCTTAGGATCTGGCGCTAAATAGTGTCTGAACGAAAACCAATTACCCCTATATTTATCAATATTTTAAAATGAAATTACGGCACGAAGAAGCGCTGTTCCGGTAGCGGTTTTGTCCTGTTTTTGGCTAAAATCGGCCTGAAAACGTATATGGACTCCTCCCGTTTTACAAGCATTTTCCCTGAAAGTTGATGGTACGACTGCACACGTATATTCGGCCTTTTAGTGGGCTTGGTGCCCTGGCCATAATGGGCTATTCGCGCGCTTGTTCCTTATCGCCCTAACGTGCTCAGGGGCACAGCGGTTTCATCAGGTTTGACAAGCGCCGGTTCGACCGGTTGCCATCAGGGTTTTGCTTTGCAATCGGTTGGATTGCTCTTTCATCTCAATCGACTGGGGCGTGACAGCTTGCTGTCATGTCACGGTCGATTCAAGTGCCAGCCACCTCAACGGGCTGGTAATCGGTCTGCTTGGTCAATAAAGCCCAGACGATGCGGGCATTTTTGTTGGCCAACGCCACAACAGCGATGTTTTTGTGGCGCCGCTCGCTCAGGCTTTGTAACCAGCGACTGCGTGCATCATCTTTGTTGGCGGCCACTTTGAAAACAGCGCGAGCGCCATGTATCAGCAGCGTGCGTAAGTAAACGTCACCGCGCTTGCTGATGCCCAGCAGCCGATCTTTGCCGCCACTGCTATGTTGTCGGGGCGTTAAGTAAGTGTCCATAAATTATTTCCCGATTCCGTTAAGCGCTGTATGCTACATGGCGAAATGTTCATGGGAGAAATGTGTTGAGCAGTGAAGTTTGGGAAAGTCACGCCAAGCGGGTGTGCGAACAGTTAAACGAAAAGCATCGGCGCTTGGTTGCGGGGTTATTGTCAGAGGTGCTGGGTTGGGGAGGTACCAAGCAAATAGCCGAGGCGACAGGGCTTGATCCGAAGACCATTCGTCAAGGCCGTCTTGATTTGCAACAGGGCCTTAAGAACAGTCATACAGACAGAGTTCGCCGGGAAGGCGCCGGAAGACCGCCATTAAAAAAAAGACACGACTCTTGAGCAAGATTTACTTGAGCTGATTGAGCCGGAAACGGGAGGTGATCCCGAGAATCGCGCCAAATACACGCGCAGCAGTCTGCGATCCTTGGCGAAACGTTTGGAACGAGGCTGTGCGACCACGGTTGGCCGTTTGCTAAAACCCTTGGGTTATTCACTGAAAACCAATGTGAAACGCCTGATAGGAAAAGTGCATCCGCAAAGAGATTGGCAATACCGTTTCATTCAACGAACCAAAGCGAGATTCATCAAGGCCGGTCAACCCGTGATTAGCGTGGATGCCAAAAAATCAGAGTTGATCGGGAATTTCAAAAATCGGGGCCAGCGTTATTGTCAAACAGCTGATGTAGTGAATACGTATGACTTTCCGAGTGACGCGACATGCAGGGCGACGCCCTACGGAATTTATGACAGCCAAGCCAATCATGCCTTAGTGCGGGTGGGGCAAAGCGCCGTCACCGCAGAATTCGCTGTGGCTGCCATCAAATCTTGGTGGCAACAATTTGGCCGTATGCGCTATCCGCAAGCGCGCCATCTTTTTATCGAGGCGGATGCCGGAGGCTGTAACGGACACCGAACCCGGTTATGGAAATCAGAATTACAAAAGCTGGTTGATGAAATCGCGCTGCCTATCACGGTTTGCCATTATCCTTCAGGAGCGTCTAAATGGAATCCGATTGAGCATCGACTGTTTAGTCAGATTAGCCGTAACTGGGCCGGTTGTCCTTTACGAAGTTTGGTTGTCATGCTCAGCTTGATCCGGGGGACGACAACCACAAAAGGCTTAACCGTGGAGGCCGAACTGGATACCGCTACATACACAAAAGGCATTCAAGTGAGCGCTATAGAAATGAAGGCCCTGAATATTCGGCGGCGACGATTTTGTCCGGATTTGAGCTACACGATCAAACCAAGAAAATCGGGAAGTAATTATTAGACAGTTACTATGCGTAATTTGGCGCTGCGTGGTGGCAAATATAGCCCTGTAGAGAGGCAGGTGTTACTCGACTACTGCCAATCGGATGTGGACGCCCTAGTG
>CAIUWU010000097.1 GCA_903902945.1 uncultured Pseudomonadota bacterium | reverse complement strand
ACTGGCGCTGGCCTGGTTACTGGGCCGTGGCACATCAACCACAGCGGCTTTCGTATTCAGCTGTCTGGGTATTGCCGGCATGTTGCTGACCCTCGGCTTTGGCCTGTTTCCGTTCCTGCTGATTTCGTCAACTGCACCCGGCTCGAGCCTGACCTTGTGGGATGCGACCTCCAGTCATACCACGCTGGTATTGGCGTTCTGGATCACCATTGTGTTCCTGCCCATCGTGCTGCTGTATACCCGCTGGGTTTATAAAGTGATCTGGGGCAGCATTACCGAAGCCTCGATTATTAAAGACACTCACACTTTGTACTGATTAAGGAGACATTATCATGTGGTATTTTGCCTGGATACTCGGCGTTGGCTTTGCCTGTTCCTTCGCCATCATTAACGCCATGTGGCTGGAATCAGTGTGTGACATTGATACACACGGTATCGACCAGTCTTGTGACAGTTTGAAAAACCCCTCATAAGAGTTGCCGCAATATGCCGGCGCTGCCGATTGGCGGCGCCGGCCTTTTCCCCAAGATCAGACACTATGACACCGATACGCTTCTGGTTGGCAGGCGCCAGCCTTGCCTTATTGATAAGCTCAGCGCAGGCTGATGAACAGACTCGCAGCTACACCCTGCAACAAGCGATTGATATGGCCCTGGCCAACAATCCCGAAATGCATATCATGCAGGCGCGTATTGCTCAGGCCGATGCCCAGCTGGGTGAAGCCTTATCCAGTTTTTATCCGCAGATCAAAACCAGTCTGTCCTACCAATACAGCAACAATCCCGCCCAGGCCTTTGCCATGATCATTGCCCAGCGCCGGCTGGACATGAACAGCGGCAACTTCAATTACCCGGGTTTCGTCGATAATTACCGTCCGCAGGTCAGCGCCAGTTACAGTCTGTTTCGCGGCGGTCAGGATTATTACAACAGTCAGGCAGCCGAACTGAACAAAGCAAGCAGCGAACTTGACACCGCCGCTGCCCGCAACCGGCTGATGAATCATGTCACCAGCACCTATTACAGTGAACTGGCCGCGCAGGACGCCGAACGCGTCAGCCAGCGTTCCATCGAAGCGGTGCAAAGCGAACTGCAACAGAGCCAGGCCGGTTTCGATGCTGGCAGCACACTAAAATCCGATCTGCTGTCGCTGCAAGTGCAGCTGGCCGAAGCCCAGGATGCCAAAGTTCACGCACATAATGCCGTCGAACTGGCGCACAGCATGCTCAAAACCCTGCTCGGCCTCGACAGTCAACAAGTTTTCAGCATACAGGCCGGCGACAACCCGGTGCTACCAAAGCCACCGGCAACTTTTGCATCATTGCTCGATCAGGCGCTGGCTCAACATCCGGAACTACAAGCCGCCGAACAACGCGTTGCGATCGCCGAACAACACCTGTCGGCCGCGCAAGCCGCGCATCTGCCGCGCGCCGATGCCATGATCAGCTATGGCTCCGACAGCAGAAATCTGGCTTACAGTAGCAGTCGCGACAATATGACGGCCGGTGTTGTGGTTGAAATGGATTTGTTTTCCGGTTTCGCCACCCAGGAAAAAATTCATAAAGCCGAACATGAACTGACCGCAGCCCGAGAGCAATTGCGCCAGTCGCGCTTGAATATTGAAAATCAACTCAAATCCGCCCAGTTACGCCTGCAAGAAACACTGAATCGTTATCAGATCAGTGTGACTGCCTGTCAGGCCGCCGAAGAAGCATTGCGGCTGGTCAGCTTACAACGGCAAGCCGGCACCGTCACCGTCACCCGCTACCTGGAAGCTCAGGTCGCACTCGACAAAGCCCTTAACCGTCAAATCAACGCTCGCTTCGAAGCCTTGCGCGCCGAAGGCGATCTGAAACAAGCCATGGGTGCTTGGTAATTAACCGCTCAGGAAATCCACGATGTCTAATCATGATCAATTATTAAAGCAACCCAAGACCTTAATCGCCATCGGCTCGGTATCCGGTTTATTACTGGTCATTTTTGTCGCCCTCGGCGTGATCGGCGGCGAAGATAAAACTGAACCCGGCAACACCGCCCATAGCAGCCAAACCGTCAGCGCCAACGCCCGCTTACTGAAAGTCGACAGCCAGTCCGGCGCCAGCACTTCTGCCTGGCAAGGCAGTGTACAGGCGCGTCAGGCAGTGAAACTGGCGCCGAAACTGCCTGCCCGTATCGTCGAAATTGCCGTACATCCCGGTGACAGGCTGAAAAAAGGCCAGCTGATTGCCAGACTGGATGATCGCGACTTGCGCGCCGCCTTTAATGCCGCACAGGCCGCCCAGCAAGCCGCCCAGGCCCAGGCCGAACAAGCCAGTAGCGAAGAAAAACGGATTACCGACTTGTTCAATAAACAGGCTGCCACACGTCAGCATTACGAGCAGGTAGTCGCCCAGGCTCAAGCGGCGCGCGCCACCGCAAAACAGGCTGCCAGCAGCGCTCAACAAAGCCAGGTGATGCTCAACGAAAACCAGATCGTGGCCCCGTTTGACGGCATTGTCGGCGAGCGTTATCAAGACCCAGGGGATATGGGCGCCAGCACTCAGCCTATTGTCAGTTTTTATCAGGCCAACGATTTCCGCCTGGAAACCTCGATTCCCGGCCAGTGCCTGTCCCAGTTACAACTGGATATGCCGGTCAGCGTCACGATCGACGGCATCACTGAGCAAGTATCAGGTTTTATCGATGAAATCGCCCCCGATCTGGATCCGCAGACCCACAGCCGCCTGCTCAAAGTTCGGTTACCTAAAAACATGCCATTTCAACACGGCCAGTTCGGCTGGCTACAACTCGCCTGTCAGGGCCAGCACAACAGCTTGTGGATTCCGGCTGCCGCCATTATCCATTACGGACAGCTGGAAGCGGTCAAAGTAGTTGATAACCAGCACTGGCAGATTCGCCATATCCGCAGCGGCAAACGCCAGGGCGATCAGGTGGAAGTGTTGTCCGGTCTGCATGCGGGTGAAACCATTCTGGCCGATGCCGAGGTACAACCATGAGGTCTACTGACACCGGCAAAGACAGCCTGACGGTTGCGATCGTCAGATTATTTACCACTTCACATCTATCGCTGCTGTTTCTACTAGTATCTCTGCTGGCCGGAGCTGCCGCGCTGATGCTGACTCCCCGCGAGGAAGATCCGCAAATTGTCGTACCGGTGATGGATGTATTCGTCGAAGTACCGGGCGCTTCCAGCGAAGAAGTCGAAAAACAGGTCACCACCCCGCTCGAAGCACTGCTAAAACAAATCCAGGGGGTCGAATATGTTTATTCCACCTCCCGCCCCGGGTCGGCGATGGTGACCGTGCGCTATTTTGTCGGTGAGAACCTGGAAAACAGCCTGATCAAAACTCGCGACAAATTACTGGCCAATCAGGACATCATTCCGCCCGGTGTCAGCAACTGGCTGGTCAAGCCGGTAGAAATCGATGACGTGCCGATCGTATTACTGAGTTTGTCTTCCGCCAATCCCGATCACGATGCCCTGCAACTGCGCCGGATTGCCGACGAACTGCTGGCCCGGCTGCGCAGCATTGATAATGTCGGCAAAAGCTGGGTGGTGGGCGCCACGCCCCGACAGATTTCGGTGTATCCCGATCCGGCCAAACTGAAAGCCAGCCATCTGAGCTTGCTGGAATTGCAACAGGCGCTGGCACAAAGTAATGTCAACCTGCAAATTGGCACACTCACTCAGCACAATCAGGAAATCACCCTGGAAGCCGGCCCGCATTACCAATCGCTGGATGATGTGGCAGCTACCATTATCAAAACCCAGGATGGCCGTCTGCTGCGTCTGAGTGAAGTGGCAACCCTGATCGACGGCGGTGCTGACAGCAATTATTACAGCCAGATCGGTTTTGGTCCGGCGCTTGAGCATATGCACCAGATTGGCGACAGCGCATTACCGGTAGCCGGTGAACAGCGTGAAACCGCGACGATTGCCATCGCCAAACGCCGGGGCAGCAATGCCGTCAGCGTGGCAGAACACGTCATGGCTATGACCGAAACCCTGAAAGGCAATCTGATTCCCGCCGACGTGCTGGTCACGGTAACCCGCAACTACGGCGAAACTGCCGATCACAAGGTCAATGAACTGGTGATGCATTTATCGATCGCGATTCTGACCATCATTGTGTTGCTGGCTTTGACGCTGGGTTTCAAAGAATCGCTGATCGTCTCGCTGGCGGTGCCGATGACCTTTGCCATCACCCTGCTCTGCGACCTGATCTTTGGCTATACCATCAACCGCGTCACCCTGTTCGCACTGATTCTGTCGCTGGGTTTGCTGGTCGATGACCCTATTGTCGATGTCGAGAATATCCATCGTCATTATCAAATGCGTAAACAGCCTCCGCTGCAAGCCTTGCTGACCGCGGTCGATGAAATCCGCCCGCCAACCATTCTGGCGACTTTTGCGGTGATCATGTCGTTCATTCCGATGTTTTTCATCACCGGCATGATGGGGCCTTACATGGCGCCGATGGCTTTCAATGTGCCGATTGCGATGCTGCTGTCGCTGGTGATTGCTTTCAGCGTCACCCCCTGGGCCAGTTACCGTCTGCTCAAAGGTGACTACGGCAAACATCACGGCCCGGCCTTTAAGCTGCAAGACAGCCGTGGCTTTAAGCTCTATCAACGCATCATGGCGCCGTTATTGAACGATACCCGCAAAGCGCGCTGGTTTTTGCTGGCGGTGCTGTTGGCCTTTATTGCCTCGGCGATGATGGCCGTCACCCGGGTAGTTCCGTTGAAACTGCTGCCTTTTGACAATAAAAACGAGCTGCAATTAATCATCGATATGCCCAAAGGCAGTTCGCTGGAAGCCACCCAGGAAGTCGCTGCCGCCTTGGGCGATTATCTGGCCACCGTCAATGAAGTCAGCAGCTATCAAAGCTATGTCGGCACCGCATCACCGATGGACTTTAACGGCATGGTGAGGCATTACTATTTACGTCAGGGCGCCCATTTAGGCGATATTCGCATCGTGCTGGCCGATAAAACCCGCCGCGAACATCAATCCCATGAGATTGCTTTGCGCATCCGTCCTGAAATCGACCGTATCGAACAACACTACGGTGCTAATATTAAGATCGTTGAAATGCCGCCGGGCCCGCCAGTACTGTCGACACTGGTCGCCGAAGTCTATGGCCCGCCTGAAGCCAGCTACGACAACATCATCAGCGTTGCCAACCGAGTCAAGGCCGATATGCTGCAAACCCAGGGCGTGGTAGATGTCGATGATTTTGTCGATGCCGAACAGCAACAGCTGCATTTCCTGATCGATCACGATAAAGCCGCCGTGCTGGGCCTGACCAGCGCCCAAATTGCCGAAACCCTGCGCTTAGGCATCAGTGGCGGCAATATTGGCCTGCTGCATATTGCCGAAGAACGTCAGCCACTGGCGATTCATCTGCAATTGCCGCGTGCTTCGCGTTCCTCGGAAGCGGATTTACTGGCATTGACAATGAAATCATCAACCGGTCACATGGTGCATGTGAGTGACATCGGCCATTTCAGCCATGATCACAGCCAGCGGGCGATTTATCACAAAAACCTCAACCGCGTCGCGTATGTCACAGGGGAAATGGCGGGACGCAGCCCGGTGGAAGCCATTCTGGACTTGTTTGATCGTTTTGATGAACAACCTTTACCGGCTGGCTATAACGCCGAAATGGCCGGTGAAGGCGAATGGAAAATTACCGTTGATGTGTTTCGCGATCTGGGGCTGGCGTTTGCCGCAGCCATGGTGATGATTTATATCCTGCTGGTCGGTCAGACCGGTTCGTTGTCGGTACCGCTGATCATGATGATCGCGATTCCGCTGACCGTGATCGGCATCATGCCCGGTTTCTGGTTTATCAATCTGTTCAGCTCGCCAGTCGGAGGCTATGAAACGCCGGTGTATTTCACCGCTACGGCGATGATAGGCATGATCGCTCTGGCCGGGATTGTGGTTCGCAACTCGATTATTTTGATTGATTTCATCAACACTATTTACCGCAGCAACCCGCAAATCACGCTGGCCGATGCGATCATCGAAGCCGGTGCCACCCGTCTGAATCCGATCTTCCTGACCGCAGCATCGGCAGTATTGGGATCGATGATGATCGTACTGGATCCGATCTTTTCCGGCCTGGCCTGGAGTTTTATTTTCGGCATCATCGCCTCGACATTGTTCTCGCTGGTGGTAATTCCGGTGGTGTATTTTCTGCTTAACCGGCAGATGCCGAAAGTTCCCGAACAGCAAGAGTAATTCCTGGCCGCAGTGCCGCAACCGCCTCTGTACCTCATTCCGGTCAGCCAACCCGGAATGAGGCCTCCCGTGTAATCCTTCAGCCATTATTGCCGTTTGGCACGCCACCGTAATTTGAGATTTTGGCGATTAATCCCGACAATACTGCCCGATAGAAACGGCATGAGAGAATCCATGACAAATAACGACGACGTAAGAATTGATAAATGGCTGTGGGCAGCGCGGTTTTTCAAGACCCGCACCCTGGCAGCCGAAGCGGTGAGTGGCGGTAAGGTGCATATCAATGGACAGCGTTGCAAACCCAGCCGTGAACTGAAAATCGGCGATATCGTCAGCATCAGCAAGGATCAGGATCACTGGGAAATCGCAGTCACCGACCTGAAAAAACAGCGTCGTCCGGCCAAAGAAGCCGCGCAGCTATATCAGGAAGATGAAACCAGCATCAGCAACCGCATCGAACAGCGCGAACTGCGCAAACAGCAGCAGGCTTTAATGCCGGCCTCACACCGCGAACGCAAACCCAATAAAAAACAGCGCCGGCTGATTCACCGCTTTAAACAGGACCATGGCTAATCACAGTTGCTGTTAACCATAAAATGATAGCCACAACCCTTGCTTCACTTTATTATTCCGCCTCCAACTCAAATACAGCTTGATAACCCGCAAGGTGTTGTTTTCAGCTGGTCTTTATTTCATCAGGAATCGCTATGTTGATACGCTCAGCGTCTGCACTCGTTTTAAGCCTGCTTGCCGGCAATTTGTTAACCGCTTGCGCCACGCATCGCCAGATTGCGGTGGACTATCCCAAAACCGATAACACGCCATTAAAACCTATCAAAGGCCAGTCGGGCGTATCAGCCGATGATTACTACCTGCAACTGATTTCGGAATTTGAGTTCAAATCCGACAATGCCCTGAAAGCCGGCTGCAGCGACATGGGCAGCGCCTACGAAAATGGTGATTTATCCGCCGCGCTGGTTTTTAACACTCACAACGATGCGCTGAAATTCAAACGCGAAACCAGCGGCTTTCTTTATCAGGCCACTATCGGCAAATGCAATTTCAAACTGGAAACCCGCAAGGCTTATCTGACACCGTGGCTGCGTCTAGATAGCGCCAAAGACACTATTGTCGATTACAACTTCCTGACCAGTGACAGCCAGGAGGCCAATTTGTCTCAACTGGTCGACGATGTGAATGCTGCCAGCGACCTGCTGATCCTCAGCGGAGTCGGCACCAGTATTGGCTTGATGGGCAAGGCCGCCAATAATCTGGTGCATCCCGCCCCGCAAACCACGCCTAAATCGACGCCTTCGGCCAAATCCAGCTCGGAAACTCACACCCTGCCCGCAGTCGTCGCCCTGGACAATGACAACGGCCAATTGATTCACAGCCGGCTGCCGGTTTATGAAGTAGTCGATGGCGGACTGAAATTCTGGGCGTCCGGTAACCGTTTGCTGGGCGAACTGCATGTCTATCCGCAACTGAACAGCTCACTGCTGATCAAAACCGTCAATGACGGTATTCCCGATGCTCACGATTTATCGCTGGAGGAATTGTTACGGGTTGCCATCCAGTCGGCTGACGGCGAAATCCCCTTGAAACAGGTCATCGAAAAAGCGGCTCAATCCCATAACATCAATCTGAAACCAAACTGGCAGAACTATGCCGAAGTGGAAAGTCAGTGCCGTCAGTTAAAGTTGCTGGCCAAAGATCTGGGCTTTAATAAATTTGATCGCAACGCGCTGCTGTATTACTTTCTGACGCAGTCGCCCGACTGGAAAACCTACAATCTCACCGTTCAGCAGGCCATGACCGACAGCATCCGCCCCAAACTGCTGGATGATTACCGTAACAAAGACTTTTCAGGCTGTCTGGCCGAAGAAGATTATCAAGCCATGAAAATCATGCATCTGCCGGTTAATAGCCATGAAGACTGGAACCGGCTGACCCAGTCGCGCCAGAAAAAAGAAGATGTGTTCAGCGCGGTGCAGTCGGCAGCACGGCAGTTGCTGGCAGCATTGAAAAATCCTGACAAAGATGAAATGGCGCGTCAGCTTTATCCGCTGTTAAACAATGACAAAGCCGGCAACGGCAATACTTTGTTGCAAAATCATCTCGGCAACTTTGGTCTTGAAACCCTGCTCGGGGTTCCCAGCATCGCCGCCGAAGGTGTGGTGATCAACGCCGGACAACTGGCCGGACTGTTTACCGCCCTCGGCGTCGAAACCTATAGCTGTGCCAGACCGGCTCAGGATCAGGGACAGGCGCTGCCGAATATCGGCATTCTGCTATTTGCCACTAAACCCGGCAGTCCGCGCGAAAAAGGCGGCGCACTGGAATTTGAAATAGCGCAGGGCAAGATTATCCGTCTGGCATTCCAGCATCCGGCCTTCCGCGATTTTGAACAGAATCTGAATGATTACCCTGATCTGGGTGGTTGCCGGATCGATGGTGAACTGGTCAACCGCTTACATTGACAGGATTTATCCGGATGCGCTTCAACATCAGCCGGCGCACAGCCCTCTGGCTAGGGGGCATGCTCGGTACTTATACCCTGCTGGGTGCTTATCTGTTACCGGCCATCGCTGTTGCGCAACTGCCGTCGTGGTTGCATCAGAAAACCGGCCAGCCGGTGCAGCTGCAAAACCTGCATCTGAATCCGTTTCGCGCCAGCGTGGAAATCGATGGCTTTGCCATCGGCGGTGATCAGAACACGGCACTGCTCAGCTTTGACAAACTGACCCTCAATCTCAATCTGCTGGGTAGCCTGCTACGACAGGCGGCGATATTTGATGCCATCGTGCTCAAACAGCCGGTGATTAACATCGAGCATTATCGTGACGGTCGTTTCAATTTCAGTCATCTGCTGGAACAAACCAAATCACCATCTGCCGATAATGCTGAAGCAAGCGATCCAAGCAATCAGCCCAATCTGAGCATTAGCCAACTGATCATTGAAAATGGTCAGCTGGCCTGGCTGGAAACGCCTAAACAGGGCCCGCAAACCGAAACCTTGCTGCCGGTTAATCTTTCGCTGCTCGATTTCAGCAGTCAGTCCGATACCGACAGTGAATTCGATCTAAGCTTCACCCCCGCTTCCGGCGGTGATTTTCACTGGCATGGCCGTCTGAAACTGCAATCGTTAAGCTCTGAGGGACATCTGGATGTGCAACAGATCGCTCTGGCCAAAATCTGGCAAATGTTTCTGCATGATCTGGCCGAGCTGGATATTGATAACGGTGTGCTGTCATTACAGGCTGATTATCAGCTGCGGCAGCAGGATGCCACCTGGCAGATTGTTGTCAACAATGGCGCACTTGATATCAGCCAACTGTCATTGAAAGACCGTGCAGACCAGCAAACATTGCTCGATCTTTCCCGCCTGCAACTGACTGGGATCAACCTCGACAGTAAGCAGCGCCAGTTAACAGTCGACAACCTGTTGACAACAAAAACCCAGTTAAACGTCTGGCAAGATGCTAAAGGTTTGTGGAATTACCAACGCCTGCTGCCGGCAGACCAGGAACCTCATTTACAAACCACAGCAGCACCAACACCAACACCAACACCAACACCAACACCAACACCAACACCAACACCAACACCAAGCTGGCAGATCCAGATTGGCCAACTAAAAATTGACAACTATGCATTAAATATTGTCAACACCGCTTCACACCAAGCCAAAGCGGTGCTCAAAAATCTATCCAGTCAGGTCGCGAACCTGAACAACCAGACCACCCCTTATCACTGGCAGCTCAGCTTCTATCTGTTTGAACAAGGCAGCGCCAAAATCAGCGGCACTACCACACCGCCCTCGCTTAACAGTCAACTGGAAGCTGAACTCAGCCGTTTTAATCTGAAACCTTTGCAGTCCTTGCTGGATCCGTACCTGAATCTGGAATGGATCGATGGCGAAATCAACGCCAAGGGCAATCTGACCGTCGATCCCGGCCAGCCTTTGCAGTTACAGTTTAAAGGCGATGCCAATCTGGCCAATCTGATTACCCGTGATAAACAAAAGCATAAAGACTTTGTGAAATGGGCCAATCTGCAACTGGAACAGATTGAATATGACCACAGGCAACAGTCACTCAGCCTGAACAAAGTGGTTTTTGAACAACCTTATCTACGCGCCATCATTAAGGCCGATGGCAGCAGTAATTTCAGCGAATTGCGCCCGCCATCGGCCAAAACCGAACCGACCACCCAAGCTACCGACGCCGCCACCCCGCCGTTAAATCTGCGTATCACTAAAATCAGTCTTGCGGATGGTCAGGCCGATTTTGCCGATAATTCGCTGCTGTTGCCGTTTGCCACCGAAATCAAAGCACTCAATGGCGAGTTGAATGATTTTGTCTCGCAACAGGATCATCCTGCCGAACTGCGCTTGCAAGGCAAGGTATTCGACCTGGCTCAGGTCAATATCAAAGGCCAGCATAATTTGAAAAGTGGTGACTCGGACATCCGGCTCAGCTTTACGCATATGCCGCTACCACTGATCACACCGTATATGGCTGAGTTTTCCGGCTATAGCATCGAAAAAGGCCAGATGGCGCTGGACCTGCAATACCAGATTCAGCACGGCGAGCTGCTGGCACACAATAAACTGTTTATCGACCAGCTGACCTTGGGTGAGTATGTCGATAATCCGCATGCCAAATCGCTGCCCATCAAACTGGCAATTGCCCTGCTTAAAGACAGCAGCGGCAAAATCAATCTGGATTTTCCGATCTCCGGCAGCCTGAACGACCCCCATTTCAATTTTGAAACCTTTATCGCCGACGCTGCGGAGAATCTGATTGCCAAAATCACCGCCTCGCCGTTTAAAGCGCTGGGCAGCCTGCTGGATACCGAAAAAGACTACAGCATGGTCGCCTTTGCGCCCGGCAGTGCGGCACTCGGCGCTGAACAGCAACAAAAACTGCAGCAGCTCAGTCAGGCACTGCAAAGCAAACCCGAGCTGGGTATAGAAATAAAAGGCGTGGCTTATCAAAATCAGGACTGGCCGGTAATTCGCTTTGATTCGATACTGGAAATTCTGAAAAAAATGAAATCCGGCGAATTACGTGATCGGGGACAATATATCCGTTCTGAATATATTGAATTGTCAGACAGCGAATATAAACGCCTGCTGGCAAAGTTTTTCAAAGAGGTTTTTCCGGACGATATCAGCTATTCCCTGTTAGGAGCCCCCAGAGTCAAAAGCCAGCCGGATGCTGAGTTTTATGGTCTGGCCAGACAAAAGCTGGAATCAGCGATGCCACCGGAGCCGCCCAGACTGAATAACCTGGCTATCGCCCGTGCCAATGCCATCGCCAAGTATCTGGTGGAACAAGGCAATATCAGCCGCGACCGGATTTATTTCCTGGCAACCGATCTGAAAGTCATTGAAAACACTGAGATCAATACCATTTTGTCGCTCACTGCCGGCTGATGGCTCAGCGGTCAAAGCTTTATACTATAATCGCGACGCTTATCATCAATAGCAGGTAAACTGTCGATCAGCATTTACTATGTCAACAGGGAAAAAACAGTGAAAAGCCGATTCTTGCAATATGTTCCGATCATTATCACAGCTTGCGGCTGTTTGCTGTTACCGGGTCAGGCAGTAGCGGGACCGCTAACCTCTTGCACCATGACTTACACCCTGAGCGGCTTTTCTTTCATTTACAAACAATACGACGGTATCGGCAATATCAGTTGTAGCAACGGTCAGCGGGCCCAAGTCGGACTCGCTTCCAAAAGCATTGGTTTCACTATCGGCAAATCTGAAATCCAGGGTACCGGCGTGTTCTCCGATGTAAAAAATCTTAATGAAATTTATGGCAATTATGTGGCTCTGGAAGGCCATGCTGGCGCCACCAAATCGGTTGATGCCCAGGTTCTGACCCGCGGTGAAATTTCACTGGCATTATCCGGCAATGGCCGTGGCCTCGATGTAGGCGTCACGTTAGGCGCCCTAACCATTTCGCCACGTTAAACACAATATGAAATTAGCGTTTTTTGACTATCAATTTAAAACGTTGGTTGCTATCCGTGGGAGTTGCGACTCAGCCCCACACCCCCTTAACCAACAGCACAGAAATCATCAATGACATCAAGCAACGATCAGGCAACTGATTTTAATATCCTCACCGACCCCCACGCTCAGCGCGAAGCTGAAAAATACGAACACCCGATTCCCAGCCGGGAATTGATTCTGGAACTGATTCAACACCTTGGCAAACCGGTTCGCCGCCAGCAAATTGCCCAGCAATTCGGACTGGAAACCCCAGACGACCTCGAAGCCCTGCGCCGCCGCCTGCGCGCGATGGAACGGGATGGCCAACTGATCTTCAACAGCCGCCAAAAATATGCACTCAGCGAAGGCCACAATCTGATCAGCGGCCGCGTGCTCGGCCACCCCGAAGGCTTTGGTTTCCTGAAACCCGATGATGGCAGCGATGATTTATTCATCTCGCCGCGCGAAATGAAAAGCCTGTTTCACAACGACCGTGCCCGAGTGCGGGTAACTGGCATCGATCGCAAAGGCCGCCGCGAAGCCGGCATCGTCGATGTGATCGAACGTAATACTCATCAGGTGGTTGGTCGTTTCTACAGCGAAGGCCGCATGGCCTATGTGATTCCCGACAATAAAAAAATCAGCCATGAAGTGCTGATCGCCAAAGAAGACACTGCCGGCGCCCAAAAAGGTCAGATTGTGGTGGCAGAAATTCTGCAACAGCCCAGCAATCATTGCCAACCGCTGGGACGTATCAAGGAAATCCTTGGCATGCACATGGCGCCGGGCATGGAAATCGAAATGGCCATCCGCTCCTATGAGCTACCCAATCAATGGCCGGATGAATTGCTGCGCGAAATTGCACCGTTAACCGCCGAAGTGCCGGAAGCGGCCAAACAGGGTCGGGTCGATATCCGCAATCTGCCGCTGGTTACCATCGACGGCGAAGATGCCCGCGACTTCGATGATGCCGTCTATGCCCAGAAAACGCCGAAAGGCTGGAAACTGATCGTAGCGATTGCCGATGTTTCGCATTACGTTCAGGTCAATACTGCGCTGGATGACGAAGCCCGCAACCGCAGCACCTCGGTTTATTTTCCGGAAAAAGTGATTCCGATGCTCCCGGAGATCCTCTCCAACGGTTTGTGCTCACTGAATCCGCAAGTTGATCGCCTGTGCATGGTCTGCGAAATGCAGATTAATGCCGAAGGTATCATCAGCCGTTCCAAATTTTATGATGCGGTGATGCGCTCTCAGGCGCGACTGACTTATACCGAAGTCGCCAAAATTCTGGTTGACGGTGATCAGGCGCTGGCCGAGCAATATCAGCCGTTACTACCGCACTTGCATAATCTGTATGCCCTATATCAGGCGATGCGCCAGCAACGTGAACAGCGCGGGGCGATGGATTTCGACACCCAGGAAACCCGGATTATTTTTGGCACGGAACGCAAAATCGACCAAATCGTACCGCTGGTCCGTAACGATGCGCATAAGCTGATTGAAGAATTCATGATCAGCGCCAATACCTCGGCGGCCAAATTCCTCAATCGCCATAAAATCCCCCGCCTGCTACGGATTCATGACGGCCCGGGCGATGAAAAACTGCTGACGCTGAAAACCTTTCTCAGCGAACTGGGTTTACAAATGGGCGGCGGTGATAATCCACATCCGCTGGACTACATGCGCTTGCTGGCAAGCATTAAAGAAAGGCCCGATGCCCACCTGATCCAGACCGTGTTGCTGCGCTCGATGTCACAGGCGGTTTACAGCCCGGAAACCAAAGGCCATTTTGGCCTGGCGCTGGATGCTTACACTCACTTTACCTCACCGATCCGCCGCTATCCGGATTTACTGGTTCACCGCGCTATCCGCCATTGCATCAATAAACAGCCGGTTGCCAGCTTCCATTACACGCCGGCCGACATGATTGCGCTGGGCGAACATTGCTCTGCCAATGAACGCCGCGCCGACGAAGCCACTCGCGATGTCGTCACCTGGCTGAAATGCGAATACATGATGGACAAAATTGGCGAGCAGTTCAGCGGCATCATTTCCGCCGTCACCAGCTTTGGTTTCTTCGTCGAACTGCAGGGAATTTATGTCGAAGGCCTGGTACACATCGCCTCACTACATCAGGATTATTTTCATTTCGACTCGGTCAGCCATCATCTGTTCGGCGAACGCAGCGGTGTGCGTTACCGGTTGGGCGATACCGTCACCGTCAAGGTGGTCAGAGTCAATCTGGATGACAAGAAAATTGATTTTGAATTGCTGCAAACTAGCAACAGCAAAGGCAAAGCCACCAAGGCCGATAGTAAACCGGCGACTAAAAAATCAGCCAAACCGGCCAAAAAGCAGTCCGCCAAAAAATCCACTAAAAAAACCGGTCGCAAACCGGCCAAAGCGTCTAAACGCCGATCCTCATGAACGCAAACTTATTCGGAATTCACGCCATTCAGGCGGCACTGGACTATTCGCCACAAAAAATCCAGCAAGTCTGGGTTGATGGCCAGCGTCAGGATGCCCGCCTGACTCAGCTACTGGAAGAACTAGCCAAACGGGGTATCAAACCGGAAAAAACCGACCGCAAAAAACTCGACAAAATGGCCGATGGTAAAAATCATCAGGGCATTGTCGCCGCCGTTGAGCTGCCGCCGATGCGCAGTGAAGATCAGTTGAAACACGATCTGGCCAGACTTGACAGCACACCGTTCTATCTGATTCTGGATCAGGTCCAGGACCCGCATAATCTGGGTGCTTGCCTGCGTACAGCCGATGCGGTCGGAGCCAGCGGCATTATCATCACCAAAGACAATGCAGTTGGTATCACGCCAACTGTCTGCAAGGTTGCCAGCGGCGCCGCTGAAACAGTGCCGGTTTATCAGGTTACTAATCTGGCCCGGGTGCTGCGCTGGCTGAAACAGGAAAATGTCTGGATTATGGGCGCTGCCGGCGAAACCGAGCAGACGGTCTACAGCATGACGCTGGATATGCCACTGGCCATCGTCATGGGCACCGAAGGCACCGGCATGCGTCATCTGACCCGTCAGAACTGCGATTTTCTGGTCAAAATCCCGATGATAGGCCAGGTTGAAAGCCTGAATGTCTCGGTAGCTGCCGGCGTTTTGATGTATGAAGTTTTCCGGCAACGCCAGCGCCTGGGTTGATCATGGATAAACCGCTCAGCCTCAGATCACTGCTGATGCTGCTGTTATGCATTCTACCGCTGAGCGGCAACCCGGCCGATGCCACGGATGGACTGATCAGCGAGTGCTTTGCCTGCCATCCTCACTCAACTCAGCCGGATCGCTTACCGGCCCTTAATGGTCGCCAACAGGCAGATTTATTGGCGTTATTACTGGATTTTAAGTATGAGCGGCGGCCGGCCACGCTGATGCCGCGGATTGTCAAAGGCTTTAGTGACGATGAACTCAAAGCCCTCGCCGAACGCCTGAGTGGTATCTAGCATGTCTGAGCTTTCCCGGCGCCAGTTTTTAAAAAGCGGTCTGGCCTCCAGCCTGCTGTTATTTAACGGTTGCAGTCTCTGGCCGCAACGCAGCACCGCCAAAGCCCATGTGATTATCGTGGGTGGCGGCTTCGGCGGTGCTACAGCCGCCAAATATCTGCGTCTGTTCTCACCCAATCTGAAAATTACCCTGATCGAGCCCAAAAGCCGTTATCTGGCCTGCCCCGGCAGTAACGGGGTTTTTGCCGGTATCACCAGCCTGGAGCAACTCAGCACCGATTATCAGCACTTGCGCCAGCGTCACCGGATTAATTTGATTAGCGACAGCGTCAGCTCGATCAAGCCACAGCAACGGCAGGTCGAATTATCCGGCGGCAACCGGCTGAGTTATGACCGACTGATACTGTCGCCCGGCATCGCCTTTCGCTGGGATACGATTGACGGCTATTCGCAGTCGCTCAGCGAACAGTTTCCGCATGCCTGGCAAGCCGGACAGCAAACCCTGCTGCTTAACGATCAGTTACAAAATCTGCCGGACAACGGCACGGTGCTAATTTGCCCGCCCGCCGACCCTTACCGCTGCCCGCCCGGGCCCTATGAACGCGCCAGCCTGATGGCTTACTGGCTGAAACGCCATAAACCGCGCGCCAAAATCCTGATTCTCGATCCCAAGCGCAGTTTCTCCAAACAAGCCCTATTTGAGAGTGGCTGGAAACAGCATTATGGTTATGGCACAGCCAATAGCCTGATCGAATGGCATAGTCTGGCCGACAATCCGATCGTGGCACTGGATGCCGCCGGCAAAACCGTCATTACCGCCTTTGGCGACCGCTGCCGGGGTGATGTCATCAATCTGATTCCGCCACAAACCGCCGGCAGTATTGCCCTCGACAGCGGTCTGGCCGATCAGAGCGGCTGGTGTCCGGTCAATCCGATCAGCAGTGAATCCAGTATCAGTCGGTTTATTCATGTCATTGGCGATGCTGCTTATTTCAACCCGATACCAAAATCGGCATTTGCCGCCAATTCGGAAGCCAAGATGTGTGCACTGGCGCTGAGCTGTTTGTTCAATGAAACAGAACTG
The DNA here is from genome assembly GCA_903902945.1 of uncultured Pseudomonadota bacterium. Lineage (GTDB taxonomy): Bacteria > Pseudomonadota > Gammaproteobacteria > Methylococcales > Methylomonadaceae > Methylomonas. Next base: position 18,942 of record CAIUWU010000097.1, on the reverse strand, counting down.
CCCTCACCCAGCTGGATTAATACCTGTTACAGCCTGATCACAGCCGACCAGGCTATTTCGGTCAGTCATTCTTATCGTCTCAGCGAAGCCCGGTCTCTGGCAAAAGCGCAAATCAGCGGTGGGGTCAGCAGCAAAACCGATCACGAGTCACTGACATTGGAAGCCGGTTACGCTCAGGCCGCTTACCGTCAGCTGTTAGAAGATAGCTTCTATTAAATCTGTTTAAAACCAATGACATTCGAACAGATGTTGATTTTTTACTTTCAGTTTTCAGTCAATTGTCATGCCCAGCAAAAGCAACAATTAGGGAGACAAAACACTGGATTTGGTAATCGGCGTGATACAATTTCGCCGTTAATTTTCCTTGGTTGAGTGCGTGAACAAAAAACCGCTTTTTCAAATTCTGTTGATGAGTATGCTGGCGAGCCCAATTGCCGAGGCTAGCAGTTTCATAGTTGAAGACATTCAGGTAAGAGGTCTGCAAAGAATTTCTGCGGGAACTGTCTACAACTATTTACCAATCAATATTGGTGAACGTTTCGCTGAAGAAAAACAGGCCGAAGCGGTTCGTGCGCTGTTCAATACCGGCTTCTTCAAAGACATCAGCCTGGAGCGTGAAGGCAGCACCCTGGTAGTGAATGTAGTTGAGCGCCCTTCGGTAGCCAAAATTGTCATTGAAGGCAATAAAGACATCAAAAAAGAAGATCTTAGCGAAGCGCTGAAAAAGATCGGTCTGGCCGAGGGTAAAGTTTATAACAAACAGATTCTCGATAAGGTTGAGCAGGAATTACGCCGCCAGTATTTCAGTCATGGCAAATACGGCCTGAAAATCAAAACCGAAATTTCTGAACTGACCCGTAACCGCGTCGGCATCAATATCCAAATTTCCGAGGGTAAGGTTGCCAAGATCAAGCAGATCAACATCGTTGGCAATCATGCCTTTAGCGCTGAGCAGATCAAGAAAGACTTTGAACTGAATACCACCAACTTTTTATCGTTTTATTCCAAAGACGATCAGTATTCCAAACAAAAGCTGTCGGCCGATCTGGAAAAACTGCGTTCGTATTATTTAGACCGTGGTTATATCAATTTCTCGATTGAATCGACGCAGGTGGATATCACCGCTGACAAAAAAGAAATCTACATCACCATCAATGTCAAAGAAGGTGATGTGTATAACCTGGATAAAGTCAAACTGACCGGCGATCTGATCGTTGCTCCCGAAGAGCTGATCAAACTGGTCAAAGTCGGTCCCGGCGAAATCTTCTCGCGTAAAAACGCCACGGATACATCCAAAGCCATTTCTGATCGTTTGGGCGATGAAGGTTATACCTTTGCCAACGTCAACATGGTGCCCGAAATCCACGAAGCGCAAAAAACCGTCACCATGACCTTCTTCGTCGACCCCGGCAAGCGGGTTTATGTGCGCCGCATCAATATCAAGGGCAATACCAAAACTCGTGATGAAGTAGTGCGTCGGGAAATGCGGCAAATGGAATCGGCCTGGGCGGCCAGCAGCAAAATCGAACGCTCCAAAACCCGTCTTGACCGTCTGGGCTATTTCGAAGAAGTGGGCGTGGAAACACCACCGGTGGTTGGCTCTGCCGACCAGATCGATGTCAATTACACGATCAAAGAAAAAGCTTCCGGCAACCTGTCAGCCGGTGTCGGTTATTCACAGGTACAAGGCATCATCTTTAATGCCAACGTCTCGCAGGACAATATTTTCGGTACCGGCAAACGGCTGGATTTCGCCTTTAACAACAGCCAAATCCTAACCCGTTACAATTTGGGCTTTACTGACCCTTACTTTACCCTGGACGGCGTGTCGCTGGGCTATAACCTGGGTTACATGAAACGTAATGCTTACGCCGCTAACCTGGCCAGCTATAACACCAATATTGCCAATGCCGGCATGAATTTCGGCATCCCGCTGAATGAGTTTGACCGACTTGGGTTTGATGTGGATTTCAAGAATACTGAAGTGACCTCTTCGACCATATCTTCTTGTAAGGTTATTAATTCAATTTTTGAATTAAGTCACCAAAACAATACTACTTGCGGCACAACAGACCCAATTACAGGTGCCACTATAGTGCCTTATGCTTCTTCTACGTTTAAAACAATTTCATTTGCTACCGGCTGGACCCATGACACGCTAGACAGAGCTACCTTCTCGACCAAAGGCGGTCAGCAAAGGTTATCAGGCCTGATCACCGCTCCTGTCGGTAATCTGGAATATTTCAAAGTCGGCTATAAACACCAGCATTTCTTCCCTTTATCCAATGACTTTACCTTCCGTGTACTCGGCGAAGTCGCTCATGGCGGTGGTTACGGCAAATCATCGGGCCTGCCATTCTTCGAAAACTATTATGCCGGTGGTACCGGTGACGTAAGGGGCTTCATGCAGAACACCATGGGACCTCGAGATGATAATCCTGCCAATACTAGCTATAACTATGGTGTCGCAAGACCTTTCGGCGGCTCGACCAAGGTCATCGCCAAAGCCGAACTGTTTTTCCCGGTACCGTTTCTCAGCGACATGAAATCGGTACGAGTCGGAACTTTCCTTGATGCCGGTACTTTGGCCAACGGTTTCAAAACGGTTGATAATCAAAGCGACCCTTGCTATGGCAAAAGCGAACTCACTTGCTACTTCCGCTACTCAGCCGGTTTATCCGGTGAATGGTTGTCGCCTTTCGGCGCATTAGCCGTCAGCGTTGCCCGACCACTGAATTCGGAAAGTACTGACAGAACCCAGGCCTTTCAATTTACCTTCGGCTCGGGATTTTAATTTTGTCTGATCACTTTTTATCTTATAATCCCGACCAGTTTTATCTTTACCCCCCCTAAAAAACTAACCCGGAGATGGTTATACACATGAAAAATAAAATTTCGTTGTTTTTAATGCTGATGTTGGCTGCTGGAACCAGCTACGCAGCGGGCGATTTGAAAATCGGATTTGTCAATGTCGCCAAAGTTCTGGAAAAAGCGCCACAGGCCGCCAAAGCCAAAACCAGACTGGAAACCGAATTCTCGCCGCGCGACAAAGCATTAGTTTCACAACAGAAAGAAATCAAAACTCTGGAAGACAAACTGGGGCGTGACAGTGCAGTGATGGGCGACGAAGAGCGCCGCAGACTGGAAAAAGATCTGCTTGAAAAGAAACGTGATGCAGCCAGAGCACAGCAAGAATTCAGCGAAGACTTCAACATGCGCAGAAACGAAGAGCTGGGCAATTTGCAAAAACGTATCGTTGAAGCCGTCAGAGCACTGGCGAAAGAAGAATCTTTTGATTTATTGCTGACCGACGGCGTTATCTACGCGAACGATCAAATCGACGTTACCAGCCGTGTGCAACAAAAACTAGAAACTCTGTCTCAATAAATCCAGACGCGGGATTGCAGCGTCGATCCCGCCCTGCTTGACAGCCGGTCCGATTGTTAATTGAGACTGGCTGCCACCCTTCCCAACGCGTTTTGCCTATCAAAATGACTATCACACTCGACATATTACAAATTCAGGAATATCTGCCACATCGCTATCCATTTTTATTGGTGGATCGGGTCATCGAATGTGAGCCTGGGGTTCGTTTGGTCGGCATCAAAAACGTCAGTTTCAACGAGCCGTTCTTTCAGGGCCATTTCCCACATTTGCCGATTTTTCCGGGTGTGCTGATCATGGAAGCGCTGGCACAGGCCACCGGCCTGCTCGCGGCCTTGAGCGATGAATCGTTGGGTAAAGGCATGACTTACTATCTGGCCGGCATCGACAATGCCCGCTTCAAGCGGCCGGTAGGCCCTGGCGACCAGCTGAAACTGGAAGTCACCTGCATCAAAAACAAACGCAACATCTGGTCTTTTGACTGTAAAGCGGAAGTTGAGGGCGAACTGGCAGCCAGTGCGCAGATCATGTGTGCCGCCATGGTGAAAAATGATTGATCCTCGGGCTATCGTTCATATCAATGCCGAACTGGCCCCCGACGTCAAAGTCGGCCCGTTCAGCATCATAGGCCCCGACGTACAGATCGATGCGGGCACCGAAATCGGCCCCCATGTCGTTATCAACGGGCCAACCACTATCGGTAAAGATAACGTCATTTACCAGTTTGCCTCGATCGGTGAAGATCCTCAGGACAAAAAATACGCTGACGAAATTACTCGGCTGGAAATCGGCGACCGCAACGTAATTCGCGAATTCTGCACCATGCACCGCGGCACCCAGCAAGATCAGGGGGTTACCGAAATCGGTAATGACAACCTGTTCATGGCCTATACCCATGTCGCTCATGACTGCGTGGTAGGCAGCCATGTCATTATGGCCAATGGCGCCTCAATTGCCGGTCATGTGCATTTAGATGACCACGCCATTCTCGGCGGCTTTACCCTGGTGCATCAGTTTACCCAGATCGGTGAATTCAGTTTCGCGGCGATGGGCAGCGCGATTACCCAGGATATTCCGCCTTATGTCATGGTCGGTGGTCGTCCGACCCGTCCGCACGGCATCAATTCAGTCGGCATGGAACGCCACGGCAAATCGCCCGAAGTCATTCGCCAGATTCGCAAGGCTTACAAAATTCTCTATAAAAACAATCTGCGTCTCGAAGATGCGATTGAAGAAATGGAAGACATGGCCGGCGAAAGTAACGAACTATCCAATATGGTTAGCTTCCTGCGCAATGTCACCCGCGGCATCCTGCGCTAAATCCCGCCTGATCGCCGGTGTCGATGAGGTCGGACGTGGCTGCATCATTGGTCCGGTAGTCGCCGCTGCGGTAATTCTCGATCCGGACCGCCCGATTGCCGGACTGACCGACTCCAAAAAACTCAGCCCCCAAAAACGCCAGCTACTGGCCGCACAAATCAAAGCATCGGCCTTATGCTGGGCGATTGGCCGCGCCGAAGCCAGTGAAATAGACACTATCAACATTCTGCAAGCCAGCCTACTGGCCATGCAGCGCGCCGTTTCACAACTGTCACTGCCACCGGACCGGATCAAGGTCGATGGCAATCAGTTACCTGCCTTTGCTTACCCGGCAGAAGCCATCATCGGAGGCGATTTAGTGGTTGCCGAAATTTCTGCCGCCTCGATTGTGGCCAAAGTCGCCCGTGATGAAGAAATGCTGATCCTCGACCGGCTCTATCCCGGTTATCAGCTGGCCAGCCATAAAGGCTATCCGACTAAAGATCACTTAACCGCCTTGCAACGCCTCGGCCCCTGCCCTCAGCACAGACGATCATTTGCGCCCGTTAAAAAAGTATTAGCCGTTCTATGACAACCCGCTTTGTTCATCTGCGTATCCACAGCGAGTTTTCGCTGGTCGACGGCATCGTCCGTATCAAGCCATTGGTCAAGAAACTGGCCGAGCGCAAGATTCCGGCGGCAGCACTGACCGAACAAAGCAATCTGTTCTCGCTGGTCAAATTTTACAAAGCGGCCCAGGGCGCTGGCATCAAACCGCTGATCGGCGCCGATGTCTGGCTGTTTAACCCCGATGAACCGGCTTCACCGTTCAGGCTGACATTGTTGGCTCGCAATCAAACCGGCTATATCACGCTGACCGAACTGATTTCCCAAGGCTATCAGCATGGCCAGCATCAGGGCATTCCGATGCTGCAGCGCCAATGGCTAGTCGATAATCATAGCGGCCTGATAGCGCTATCCGGAGCAATGGAAGGCGACATCGGTCAAGCGTTGCTGGCTGAAAACCACCCACTCGCCAGGCAACTGGCAAACGATTGGAAGCAACTGTTTCCCGACAGCTTTTATCTGGAATTACAGCGGGTCGGTAAAAACGATCAGGAACGCTATATCAAACTGGCCGTGGAACTGGCGGACGAACTGGATCTGCCGGTGGTGGCCACCAACGATGTCCGCTTTATCGATCAAAGCGATTTCGATGCCCACGAGGTTCGGGTCTGCATCCACCAAGGCCGGGTACTGGATGACAGTCGCCGCCCGCGCGATTATACCGATCAGCAATATCTGCGCAGCGCTGCAGAAATGGCAGAACTGTTCGCTGATATTCCCGAAGCGCTGGCCAACAGTGTCGAAATCGCCAAACGCTGCAACGTCGAACTGACCTTGGGTGAAAACTATTTACCCGATTTCCCGGTACCGGCGGGCATGACGCTGGACGATTATTTCAAACAAGCGTCGCGCGCCGGCCTGGAACAACGCTTGCAGCAGTATCCGCCAGTTGGCAAAGGCAGCTTTGACGACAACCGGCAAGTTTATGATCAGCGCCTGGAGATTGAACTGGACGTGATCTGTCAGATGGGATTTCCCGGCTATTTCATGATCGTGGCCGACTTCATCCAATGGGCCAAAAACAATGATATTCCGGTAGGACCAGGTCGTGGCTCCGGGGCCGGTTCGCTGGTGGCCTATGCGCTGAAAATTACCGACCTCGATCCGATCGAATTTGACCTGCTGTTCGAGCGCTTCCTGAACCCTGAACGGGTTTCGATGCCCGATTTCGATATCGACTTTTGCATGGACCGCCGCGACGAAGTGATCGACTACGTTGCCCGCCACTATGGCCGCGATCATGTCTCGCAAATCATCACCTACGGCTCTATGGCCGCCAAAGCGGTAATTCGCGATGTGGGACGGGTGATGGGCTTTGCTTATGGCTTTGTTGACCGTCTGGCCAAGCTGATTCCGTTTGAAATCGGCATGACGCTGGAAAAGGCCTTACAGGAAAGCCCCGACCTGAAAACCGCCTATGAAACCGAAGAAGATGTCAAAGCTCTGATCGATATGGCCCGTTCGCTGGAAGGCATTTCGCGTAATGCCGGCAAACATGCCGGCGGCGTGGTGATTTCGCCCAGCAAGCTGACCGATTTTGCCCCGCTTTACTGCGAGCAGGGCGGCGGCAATCTGGTAACCCAGTTCGACAAAGATGATGTCGAAGCGGTGGGGCTGGTCAAGTTCGACTTCCTTGGGCTGCGTACCCTGACCATCATCGACTGGGCGCTGAAGACCATTAACAGCCGACGCCAGCAAGAAGGACTGCAGCCGATCGACATCAGTCAGATTCCGCGTGACGATGCCGATAGCTATGAATTACTGAAAAACGCGCAAACCACCGCCGTCTTCCAGCTGGAGTCGCGCGGCATGAAAGAACTGATCAAAAAACTGAAACCCGATTGTTTCGACGACATCATTGCACTGGTGGCATTGTTTCGTCCCGGCCCGCTCGAATCCGGGATGGTTGATGACTATATCAACGTCAAACACGGCGCCAAGGCTGAATATGCGCACCCCTTGCTGGAACCGATCCTGAAACCGACCAACGGCGTTATTCTGTATCAGGAACAGGTGATGCAGATTGCCCGCGACATGGCCGGTTATACACTGGGCGGCGCCGATATGTTACGGCGGGCGATGGGTAAGAAAAAACCCGAAGAAATGGCCAAACAGCGGGAGATTTTTACCACCGGCGCGGTCAATAACCAGATCGACGAAGGCATCGCGACCTACATCTTCGATCTGATGGAAAAGTTCGCTGGCTACGGTTTTAACAAATCGCACTCGGCCGCTTATGCGCTAGTCGCTTATCAGACTGCCTGGCTGAAAGCCCACTATCCAGCAGCCTTCATGGCGGCGGTGATGTCTTCCGATATGGACAATACCGACAAAGTAGTCGTGCTGATTGAAGAATGCCGGGAAATGAAACTCGACATCTGTCCGCCGGATCTGAATATTTCTAACTATCGTTTTACCGTCAACGACCAGCATCAGATCGTCTATGGGATGGGCGCGATCAAAGGGGTCGGTGAATCGGCTATCGAAGATTTACTGGCCGAACGGGATGGCAACGGCCCCTTTGCCGACCTCTATGATTTATGCAAACGAGTCGATCTGCGCAAAGTCAATCGCCGGGTTTTGGAAGCGTTAATCAAAGCCGGTGCGCTGGACAGCATCGATCCCAACCGCGCCGCGCATCTGGCCGAACTGACCACCGCTCTGCGAATTGCCGAACAGCACGGCAAAATGACCCAGACCGGCCAGAATGATTTGTTCGGACTGGAAGGCGACTCTCAAGACCTGGAGACCGGCGATACAGAAACCTACACCACCGCCGTGGCACCCTGGAGCGAAAAAGACAAACTGGAAGCCGAAAAACAGACTTTGGGACTGTTTCTGACCGGCCATCCGATTGCCGAATACCTGCCGGAATTAAAACATATTACGCACGGCACACTTGCCAGCCTGCATGCCGATGCCGAACGCTCCAAAGGCCGGATGGAAGGCCGAATTGCCGGGTTGGTGGTGGATATTCGTACCCGACAGACCAAACAGGGCCGGACCATGGCGTTTGCCATGCTCGACGATAAAACCGCACGCCTGGAAGTATCGGCCTTCAGTAATGTTTACGATAAATACCGCGATCTGATTGCCAAAGACCGGATTCTGGTTTGCGAGGGGGCTCTGGCTGTCGATGATTTTTCCGGTAACTTGCGGATGACCGCAGAAAAAATATATAGCATGGAACAAGCCAGAGAATCATTTGCCCGGGGTATTGTGATTGACTGGCTGAATGCCGATGGCGCCGCACAACCGGCATTTATCGAGCAGCTGCAGAGCACACTGCAGCCGTTTTGCGGCGGGCAATGTCCGATTATTCTCGAATATCGGACGGCAAGCGCCAAAGCAACCATTCAACTGGGCGAACAGTGGCGGGTCAATCCAGCGGATGAATTGCTGATAAGACTGAGACGCTGGCTATCGGCTGATAGCGTTGCAGTGAAATATAAATAGCGACTAGCGCGCCAGTGTTGAAACTGGCGCGCTAGTGGATGATGGCAGATTACTCGGCGCCTGAATCCGACGGCGATTCGCGGGGCGACTGCACCGGTTTGGATTCGGTCGGTGATGCTGCTTCTGGTTGCTGCGGACGCTCGGCATGATGGTGACGCTCAGCGGGCGCCTGTTCATGGCCGGAAGCCTCAGTGCCATTATCTGAACCACCATGCTCACGGTTCTGGTTATTTTCCTGGCGTCGTTCACCGTTACCGCGTGAACCCCGACGCCGGTTGCGGCCACGTCTCGGGCCACGCTCACTTTTAACCGCACCTTCTGCAGCCGCATTATCGGCAGCTTCGATCACCGGCTCGGTAGGTACCACCACGGGCGCGGCTTCGACGGGAATCAGTGCTTCGGTATTATTGGCAGCGTTATTCTGATTTGGCTGATTGCGTTTGTTGCCGTTATTACGACGGGAATTACGGCCGGAACGTTCACGACGGTTGGCATTGCGACCTCTGGGTTTATCGTCGCGGCTTTTCTCTGCGGCTTCGACAGGTTCGGCAGCCGCTTTGCTACCAACCAGTTTTTGCCAAAATCGCTGAATCAGGCTGCTGGAGGTCTTTTTGTTCTGAACCGGCGCCGGCGCATCGGGCAGAAACTCTTTCACGGCGGCTTTTTCGAGTTTAGGTCCGCCCTGTTTGACAAACTCCGGTAATGTAATTTCTTCTTCCTTAATGAACTGATGACTGTTTTTGTCTTCAGTGCCTTCCAAAGATTTGATCCGCTCGATGTCATAAGCCGGGGTTTCGATATGACGGCTTGGCAATACCACAATGCTGACATTGAGCCGAGTTTCCAGATCCTGGATCGCCGCGCGTTTTTCATTGAGCAGGAAGGTGGCGCAATCAATCGGCAGATGAGCAATGACTCGCTCGGTGCCTTTTTTCATGGCTTCTTCTTCAATCAGCCGCAGCACCGCCAGCGTGACTGACTCGACATTGCGAATCGTACCCTGACCCTTACAGCGCGGACAGGTCAGCTGGGTGGCATCGCCCAGTGATGGACGCAGACGCTGTCTGGACATTTCCATCAGACCAAAACGGGAAATACGGCCAGTCTGAATCCGGGCACGGTCAATTTTCAGCGCATCACGTAAGCGATTTTCAACTTCGCGCTGATTTTTATTGGACATCATGTCAATGAAATCGATCACGAATAATCCACCGAGATCACGCAATCTCAGCTGACGGGCAATTTCATCGGCAGCTTCCAGGTTGGTGTTGAATGCGGTTTCTTCGATATCACTGCCCTTGGTGGCCCGGGCCGAGTTGATGTCGATCGAGGTCAGTGCCTCAGTGTGGTCAATGACGATAGAACCGCCGGACGGCAAGGTTACTTCGCGTTTGTAGGCCATTTCGATCTGGGTTTCGATCTGATAACGGCTGAATAAGGGCACACTGTCCTGATACAGCTTGGCTTTATTCAGATTGTGCGGCATGACCTGTTTCAGGAAGTTATGCGCCAGTTTGAAAGCACCTTCCTGGTCAATCAGAATTTCATCGATATCGCCGCGCAAATGATCCCGCAGAGCGCGGATGATGACATTGCTTTCCTGGAAAATTAAGAACGGCGCGCTTTGTTCGCTGCTGGAGCGATCAATCGCTTCCCATAGTTGCAGCAGATAATTCAAGTCCCATTGCAGTTCTTCGACATTTTTGTCGGAACCGGCAGTACGGATAATCAGGCCCATGCTTTCCGGAATTTCCAGAGCCGCCATGGTTTCGCGCAGTTCGTTGCGGTTGTCACCTTCGATACGTCTGGAAATACCGCCCGCTTTGGGGTTATTCGGCATCAGAACCAGATAGGTACCGGCCAGACTGATATAGGTGGTTAATGCCGCGCCTTTGTTACCCCGTTCTTCTTTTTCAATCTGAACGATGATTTCCTGACCTTCATGGATATTGTTTTTACTGGGGGTTTTGCCCTCTTCACCGTCTCCGAGCTTATATTCGGGGGCAATTTCCTTGAACGGCAGGAAACCATGCTTTTCTGCGCCGTAATTGACGAAGACAGCTTCGAGACTGGGTTCGACGCGGGTAATGATGCCTTTGTAAATATTGGATTTTTTTTGTTCTTTGGAGGGAACTTCGATGTCAAAATCATAAAGTTTCTGACCATCTACCAATGCCACCCGCAACTCTTCGGGCTGCGTGGCGTTGATAAGCATTCTTTTCATTAAATTATCCTTTTTGTTATCAATCCCAAGTAGCGTAAACAGGCAGGTTATTCGCGAATACGCGGTCACAATTTTGAAAAGGCGCGGTGGCTTGAGCCACGATAAGTACTGTTTTGACAGCAGATCCGATAAAACGGAGCGGCGCTTGAATTGTGTGAACTGTAATTAACCGATCGCTATAGGCTTAGGACGCTGGTCGCTCATCTTGGGTCGAGCGATAAAACCCGAAAAAATTCTTTGTTGCAGCCGATCATCAAATACTGATTTTAGCAGCCGTCATCCACGATTTTTATTATGTTTATACGGACATAAACTAGCCTAATATAACAATCTTTGTTTGCAGCAGCAATTTTAAACATATCAGAGGTATATGTTGTTATCATTTAGAGCATGAATCACAAATCCAATCTTCCTTTTCAGCAAGTCCAGTTAATTGAAATTGATGAGGCCAATGTCGAGCAACGACTCGATAACTTCCTGATCAGTTTTTTGAAAGGCGTTCCGAAAACCCGTATCTATCGCATTGTTCGCAAAGGCGAAGTCCGGGTAAACAAGGGTCGCGTTGAAGTCAGCTACAAACTGAAAGCCGGCGATATCGTGCGTATCCCGCCGATTCGGGTGGCCGACAGAAGCGAACAGATCACCATTATTCAGCCCAGCCTGCGCTTTAATCTTGAAAACCAGATTCTCTATGAAGATGACGGCTTTATCGTGCTGAACAAACCCTCCGGATTTGCTGTGCATGGCGGCAGCGGTGTTAATTCCGGCATTATCGAAGCATTACGGGAAATACGCCCTCAGCAAAAATTTCTGGAACTGGTTCATCGCTTAGACAAGGAAACCTCAGGCTGCCTTTTGATTGCCAAAAAACGCAGCATCCTGAAAATTCTGCATGATTTTTTTCGCGGTGATGGCATCCAGAAAACCTATCTGGCGCTGCTCGAAGGCCAGTTTCAGCGCAAGAAACAGCTTGTTGATGTGCCGTTACTGAAAAACACCGCACAATCCGGTGAGCGGATGGTGACTGTCAATAAGGCCGGCAAGTCTGCCGAAACCCTGTTTACCCGCTTACAGCAATTCCAGGAAGCCACACTGGTGCATGCCGCCCCCAAAACCGGCCGCACCCACCAGATTAGGGTTCATGCCGCCTGGTTGGGTCATCCGATTATTGGTGACAGCCGCTATGGCAACGATCAGGCTAACAAAGCCTTCAAGAACCGCGGCTATAAGCGCCTGTTCCTGCATGCCGAACAATTACGCTTCAATCACCCGTTATCAGGCGAACCACTGCACTTTACCGCCCCCTTACCCGAGGACTTACTCGCTTTACTGCACCATGAAAAACCGCTTTGATCTGATTATTTTTGACTGGGACGGCACCTTGGCCGATTCAGTGGACTGGATTGTGGCATCGCTGCAATACGCTGCCCGCCAACAAAACCAGCCGGTGCCAGAGCCGCAGGCAGCCAAAAACATTATCGGCCTGAGTATCGAAAAAGCCACGCAAACACTGTTTCCCGACGCCGATCAGCAAACCCGGCACAAACTGGCCAGTGATTACAGCGCTCATTTTTTCTCACGTCAGCCTGGCCCGGCCGACTTGTTTCCCGGCGTTCATGGCCTGCTGCAATCTCTTAAAGACAACGGTTACCGACTGGCAGTCGCTACCGGCAAAAAAGCCAGCGGTTTACAGCAGATCATGACCGCCACGGGTGTTGATGATTTGTTCTGCACCACCCGCAGCGCCGATCAGACTGCCTCGAAACCCCATCCCTTGATGCTGGAAGAAATCATGACCGAACTGAACATCAGCAAACAACGCACACTGGTGGTCGGCGATTCGATTCATGACTTGCAAATGGCGCTGAATGCCGGAGTCGCCGCAATCGGCGTAACCTGCGGCGCTCATTCGGCCAGCGAATTACAAGCATTCAAGCCTTTACTGTGTCTGCAGCAAACCAGCGATTTATTTAGCCTTCTTCAGAGGACTTAACGTGGAACAACATCCCGATTACAAACCGTCCAGCCGCTCGCCGGAATGGGAAAAACAAGTATTAGAAAAACTGGCTTTTGCCGCCTTAAATGAACAAAAAAGCCGCCGCCACTGGGGCATTTTCTTCAAGTTCATCACCTTTGGCTATCTGGCAGCGATACTGGCAATGGTGTTTTATCCTAACTTCGAAGCTGAAATAGCTGGCACCAGCCAGCATGCTGCGGTTATCGATGTCTTAGGCGAAATTGGTGAAGGCGAAAGAGCCAATGCCGACAACATCATTAAAGGCTTGCGCGAAGCAGCCAAAGACAAAAACACCAAAGGCATCATTCTGAAGATTAACTCTCCCGGCGGCAGTCCGGTGCAATCAGCCAATATTTACGATGAAATCAGACGCCTGAAACAAAATCAGCCTGAAATGCCGATTTATGCCGTGGTTGGCGATGTCTGTGCGTCCGGCGGTTATTACATTGCGGCAGCTACTGACAAAATATTTGTCAATCAGGCCAGCCTGATCGGTTCGATTGGCGTCATCATGAATGGCTTTGGCTTTACCCACGTAATGGATAAACTCGGCGTGGAACGGCGCTTGCTGACTGCCGGCGAACATAAAGCCATGCTCGACCCGTTTTCGCCAACCAAGATTCAGGAAACGCAGCATATGCAGTCACTGATCAACCAAGTACACCAGCAATTCATCAATGCCGTGCGCGAAGGTCGTGGTGATCGTCTGAAAGAATCACACGCCTCGGAACTATTCTCAGGCTTGGTATGGACCGGCGCTGAAGGCATTAAATTAGGACTGGCGGATGATTTGGGTAATGTCGACTCAGTAAGCCGCAATATCTTAGGCGTGGAACAACAAGTTGACTTCACTCCTCAGGAACATTTAATCGACCGTCTGGCAGGCAAATTTGGTGCCGCATTCAGTCATGCAATTGCTTCTTATGCATTAACCCCTGCAGTGCGTTAACAATATAAGTTGCTTAATGACGATTATTTGAGCATAATGCGCGCTCTTTAGCTTTTCAGCTGATTTTATGGTTACTGTGTCGGTCCTCTCGCAACGATACGCTGTAAACCCCGCCAGGCCCGGAAGGGAGCAACGGTAGCAGTATTATCGTGTGCCGGGATGCGGCTGGCATGGTAACCGCCCAAATGATTTCCTTTCTGCAGTGCTAATGGCTTATCAAGTACTTGCCAGAAAATGGCGCCCCAGCAACTTTACCCAACTCGTCGGTCAGGAACATGTCAGCCAGTCGCTGATTCATGCACTCGAACACGACAGACTGCATCACGCCTATTTATTCACTGGTACTCGCGGCGTCGGCAAAACCACGGTTGCCCGGATTCTGGCCAAAGCCATCAACTGCGAAAATCTGCAAAACTATAACCCTTGCGGTCAGTGTAAAGTTTGTGTTGATTTCGATCAGGGCCGCTTCATGGATTTGATTGAGGTCGATGCCGCCTCCCGCACCAAAGTCGAAGATACCCGCGACCTGCTCGACAATGTCCAGTACGCCCCCAATCAAGGGCGCTATAAGGTCTATCTGATCGACGAAGTACATATGCTGTCCGGACACAGCTTTAATGCGCTGCTGAAAACCCTGGAAGAGCCGCCGCCCCATGTCAAATTTCTGCTGGCCACTACCGACCCCCACAAAATACCGGTTACGGTGTTATCGCGCTGCCTGCAGTTCAATCTTAAACGCCTGTTACCCGCACAAATCCAGCAGCAATTAGAATTTATTCTTAAACAGGAACAGATAGCATCTGAAGCCAGCGCGCTGAAATTAATTGCCCGGGCCGCCGACGGCAGCCTGCGTGACGCTCTCAGCCTGCTCGACCAGGCAATTGTCTATGGCAGCGGCAACGTCAGCCTCGACGCTGTGAGCGGCATGTTGGGCACTGTTGCCCAGCAGCCAGTCAATGAGATTGCCAGCGCACTTGCATCAACCGATATCATCAATCTGCTGGATAAGATTGCCCAAATGGCAGAATTGAGCCCTGACTATGCCGACATTCTGCAACAGCTGTTACGAATACTGCATAGAGTAGCGATTGTGCAGCAAACCAGCCATTTCAGTGATAGTGAATTCGACAGCACCTTTATCGACAGCTTGGCACAGACCATGAGTCCGGAAGATGTTCAGCTGTACTATCAAATTGGCTTAATAGGCTTGCGCGATCTGGCTCTGGCACCGGAGGCTCGTAGCGGCTTTGAAATGGTAATGCTGCGCATGCTGACATTCCGCCCTCAGCAAGCCAGCAATTCGCCAACGCCAACTAAAGCCATAGCCGCTACCACTGTTGCCCAAACCGCGCCAAGCTTATCGCCCGCATCAAGATCAGAACCGGCGCCATCCCCAGCGGCAGATATCAAGCCGACCAGCCCGGCAATCATCGACAGCCAGCTGAGCTGGCCAGCTATTATCGGCGCGCTGAATATCAGCGGCCGCAGCAAGGAACTGGCAAACAACTGCGTGCTGGATAGCATTGATGAACATAACTGCCGCTTGCTGCTCGACCCCAAATACCAGCAAATCGGCACTCGTGCCGAAGAAAACCTGAAAACTGCCCTGCAAACTTACTTTGGCAAACCCTTGAAATTGCAAATTGTCAGTCAAAGCACCTCTCAACTGACACCGGCAGTCGAACAGCAAATCGCTCGCGAAACCGAGCAACAGAATGCAGTAACGGCGATCAACAACGATCCCAATATTAACCAACTAAAAGACAATCTTGGCGCTAGGATTTTACCTGGCAGTATTGAGCCAATCAGCTAATTGACTGGAGTTCCCATGAAAAACCCACTCGCGGGCCTGATGCAGCAAGCCCAGAAAATGCAAGACAATTTTAAAAAAGCTCAACAGGAAATAGAGGCCCTTGAGGTTCAAGGTGAATCAGGCGGCGGCCTGGTGACCATTGCCATGAACGGCAAACGCGAAGCACTTAAGGTAACCATAGATCCTTCCTTGGTTGGGGATGACAGAGACATGCTGGAAGATCTGGTTGCGGCCGCCATTAATGACGCCGTTCATAAGGTCAATAAGCTGAAAAAAGAAAAAATGGCCGATGTCACTGCCGGCATTCCATTACCCCCCGGCATGCAGATGCCTTTTTAAATATGCAGAATCATGGCCTACTCAAGGAACTGATCCAGAGTCTTTGCTGTCTGCCAGGTGTAGGCAGTAAATCGGCGCAGCGGATGGCGTTTCATTTACTGCAACGTAATCGTGACGGCGGTAGGCATTTGAGTACGATTCTTGGCCAAGCAATGCTTGAGATTGGCTATTGCCAGTCCTGCAGAACCTTGAGCGAAAGCTTGCTCTGTGAAATTTGCAGTAATGAACAGCGCGATAGCGATACGCTTTGTATTGTAGAAAGTCCGGCTGATGTATGGCTCATAGAGCATGCAACAACCTTTAAAGGCAAGTACTTTGTCTTGCATGGACGCTTATCGCCCCTCGACGGCATTGGCCCAGATCAGCTTGGCATTGATCTACTAGAACAACGAATGGCTAATAATCCACCCAAGGAATTGATCCTGGCAACCAACTCCACCGTAGAAAGCCAGGCGACTACTCACTTTATTGGCGAAGTTGCCGCCAAATATCAGATTCGTACCACTCGCATTGCTCATGGCATTCCAATGGGCGGGGAACTTGAGTTTATCGACAGCAGTACCTTGTCTCACGCTTTTAAAGATCGCCGCGAATTTTAATCAGACATAAAAAAACCGCCCGAAGGCGGTTTTTGTTTAATAACTGAAAGCTTATAACGGTGTTACGTTTTCAGCTTGTGGGCCTTTTTGACCTGTGGTTACTTCCATGGTAACGCGTTGACCTTCTTTCAGGGTTTTACGGCCTGAGCCATTGATAGCGCTGAAATGCACAAATACATCTTTGCCGCCTTCCTGCTCGATGAAACCGAAACCTTTTTCATCGTTAAACCATTTTACTTTGCCTTCTACTTGTACTGACATAAATCTCTCTTACAAAAATTGACCATTACTGGCGTGTTACGGGTAGTGAATAAAGCGGGTAGCAGAAGACGTGTAAAGCGGCAACGATTACCTTGCTAAATCGGTGCCATTATACATAGCTATTATTTTTGTCAAAGAAAAAAACGATTTAATTTAATAGTCTAATTAACAATTATTCATTTCATAAATAAAAATCGCTGCCATGAAAAATATAAGCGATTGATTAAATGAAACATTTAATAGTGAAGGGCCATTAGGAATGGCCCCAAGCGCTATCAATCTAACTGTTACTTTTCCGAGCCTTATTCGCTATCAAGCTCATCGGCTGATATTTTTTCTCCTGGCAAATAGTTAGGTGCGACACTAATCAGAATGGTCATAAAAGTCGCCAAATAAGGCACTGACTGCACAGCAAGAACGGCAATCCACAGCCGCCCACTCAAATTATCAAAATGCTCGACCGAATGCATAGCCACAATACCTGCGATCAGCAAAGACAACAGCAGTATTTCCTGCCAGATCACCAGCAAACCGGCAATCAGCGGGCCTTGCGCCTCATACTTAGGGGTACGCATAAACGGTTTACCTGAAGTAAACAAACCCTGTAAGGTACCTCTGGCCACTGTATGCGTCAGAGACAGACCTGCCAACGCCGCACCTAGCGCCTGGAATGTTGAACAAGCCACCCTCGCCTTATACAACCACAGACCGCGCAATACCTTAAAGCCGAACAGACCAATGGTCGGCAGCAAGAAAGCCCCTACCGGCAATTCGCTATGAATGGGATCGCTAACAATGAATGCAGTCAGAATCAAACTTGTAATGGTGAACAGCAACGCCAGCGCATCAGAAAACCAGGGCAACCAACCCGCCACAAAGTAATAACGCTGTGCAGATGTCAACGATGACTTTTTATTCGGCAGGAAATGACGCCAATGGCGTTTGATAATCTGCATCGCGCCATACACCCAGCGGAAACGCTGAGTCATGTAACCTGAGAAAGTATCCGGCATCAAACCGCGACCAAATGATTCCTTACAATAAACCGAATCGTAACCCGCTTCATACAACCGCAAGCCAAGTTCGCTATCTTCACAGATACACCACTCCCCCCACGGCCCGACTTTTTCAAAGGCCGATTTACGCACCATGGTCATGGTACCGTGCTGGATAATCGCGTTGTATTCGTTACGCTGCACCATACCGATGTTAAAAAAGCCGGCATATTCCCAATAGCAAATTTCTTTGAAAGCACCTTGATGCGCATCCCGATAATCTTGGGGGGATTGCACGAAACCGACATTTTCGCGATCAAAATAAGGCACCATCGATTTAAGCCAGTCGGGTGACAAAATATAGTCACTATCAATGACGGCAATAATCTCGGCATCTTCTGCGGTATTAGTCAGCGCATAGTTAATTGCGCCGGCTTTATACCCCGGCCAATTATCCAGATGGAAAAAGCGAAATTTTTCACCCAGACGCAAGCAATCGGCCTCTACCGGCTTCCAGACATCAGGGTCTTTGGTATTGTTATCCATTACCAGGACTTCATAATGCGGATAATCCAGCTTGGCCAGCGCATTTAAAGTTTTGCGTACCATTTCAGGCGGCTCATTATGAATTGGCAAATGAATTGATACTTTCGGATAAGTAAAACTCGCATCCGGGGTTAACGGCGTAAAAGTACGACGGCCTTTTCGATGCCACAGCACTTCTGACAACTCCAGACTCTCGGTCAGTAACACCAGAATAGCCATAGCCTGCATCATCAACAGAATCGCCCAGAACAACACCGAAAAACCAGTCTGATACTGAGCGGCAGCAATTGAAGCCGACCAGAACAATACCGAAGCCGCCAGATTGGCAATGATCCCGAAAAAGAATTTACCGGCTAGTTTCAAGCTTTTACGAGTAAACAAAAACACCGCCATCAAAATGACGCTGAGAATCGCGGAGCCGGTCGCCCAGTTT
>CAIUWU010000096.1 GCA_903902945.1 uncultured Pseudomonadota bacterium | reverse complement strand
GGGCGGCGATGGCATCGGTCAGCTGAATTTCGCCACCGGCCCCGCGACCGGTATTTTCAATTTTTTCAAAAATGGCAGCGGTCAGAATATAACGACCCACCACAGCGATATTGGAAGGAGCCACTTCCGGTTTTGGTTTTTCGACGATCGATTTCAGACGGCCGACGCGTGGCTCGATTTCGCTATGTTCGACAATCCCGTATTTGTGGGTTTCCTTGGGATCAACCCGCTCTACCCCCAAAATGCTGCTTTGTTGCTGATTGAACAAATCCACCATTTGCTTGATGCAGCCGCGTTTGCCGTCTTCAATCAGATCATCAGGCAAAATCACGGCAAACGGTTCATTACCCACCACTGCTTTGGCGCAATGGACGGCATGTCCCAAACCCAAAGCCTCCGCCTGCCGCACAAATACACAGGTCACATGAGCCGGCAGCAACTCATGCAGCATTTTCAGCAACTCAGTCTTGCCGCTTTTTTCAAGCTCCTTTTCCAGTTCGTAGGATTTGTCAAAATGATCGGCAATTGAGTTCTTATTACGGCCCAGCACGAAAATCAGGGTATCGATACCCGCAGCCACCGCTTCTTCAACCGCATACTGGATCAGCGGCTTATCAACGATAGGCAGCATTTCTTTGGCAACTGCTTTGGTTGCAGGCAAAGAGCGGGTGCCAAGACCGGCAACAGGAAAAACAGCTTTAGTGACTTTTTTGCTCATAATGATTCTTAAGATTTGGATGATTAATTTTTATTGGCGCTTTAATCACAGCCCGTGAGATTAAATAGCTGTAGTCGGCGCACTATTTTAGGGGATAATGCGGACTTATTTTTAACTCTTAGCTAACTACATTGCAATGAAAAGACTGTCATACGCCATTTTAATGGTGTTGATGCCTTTGAAATCAGGTTTTGCACAGGACTTGCTAGAAACCTACCAACTAGCCCTCCAGAACGATCCCGATTATAAAATTTCAGACATCAACAAACTGAGTACTGCCGAAATCAAATCCCAAAGCATCGCTCAGATGCTGCCTAATATCGGTTTCTCTGCCAGCAGTACCCGTAACCGCCTGGAAACTCAAAGCAGTTTCTTTGGCGTCAACATGCAGCATTACTGGGAGCAAAAACTGGGATTTAATCTGAAACAACCGGTGTTTCACTGGGATCACTGGATTCAGCTCGATCAAGCCGACAATAAAATTGCCCAGGCTGATGCCCAATTCCAGGCCAAACAGCAAAGCCTGATGCGCCGATGTGCCGAAGCCTATTTCAATATTCTGGCGGCACAGGACAATCTGGAATTCATCAATGCCGAAAAAAATGCGATTGAACAGCAGCTTGAACAGGCTAAACAGCGCTTTGAAGTCGGTCTGATCGCAATTACCGACGTCTATGAAGCGCAAGCCGGCTTCGACCGTGCTACCGCCAGCGTTATCGAAGCGCAGAATCTACTGGACAACAGTAAGGAAGCGCTTAGGGAAATTCTCGGCGACAATCCGGCCGACCTGAACAGCTTAAAAACCACGATTCCTTTAATCCCGCCCTCACCGGCCGACATCGGCGCCTGGACAGAAACCGCCGAGAACAATAATTTTTCGATCGTGGCGCAATTCAATCAGGCTGAATACATGCGTAAAGCGGTTGATTTTCAGCAATCCAAACATTTACCGACGCTAGATATTATTGGCCAGTACGGTGACCAAGACAGCGGCAATCGTTATGCCTTGAAAGGCAATAACGAAAGCATAGGCTTACAACTGAATTTGCCACTTTATGAAGGGGGCGCGACGTCCTCGCGTGTGCGTCAGGCACAACATGATTTCGATGCCGCCAAACAGGAACTGATCAAAGTCAAACGCGGCGTTACCCGTACTGTGAAAGACGCATTTCGGGGGGTGCTAGCCAGTATCAGCCGAGTAAAAGCCTTGCAGGCCACCGTTGAATCGGCCGATAAATCGGT
>CAIUWU010000095.1 GCA_903902945.1 uncultured Pseudomonadota bacterium | reverse complement strand
CTGCAAACGTTGCTCGACACTCGCCTCTTTGGCCTGCGATTCAATTGCATACAACCGACCAATCGCGTCGATGAAGCGTGTCGCTAATTGCTCAGGTCCTCGGGCTGATTTGGGAATCGTCGCTTCGGCTTCGACGAAATAGCGTCGGGCATGCGCCCAACAACCCAAATGAATCACGCCATGAGCTGCGGCCAAGCCGTTATAGACCTCATAACCATCGGTCATCAGGACTGCGCCTGGCTTGATGCCTTCGTATAAGGGGTGGGCTTGGTGACGACCTCGCCCCGGTGTATAGCTAAACAGCCGGATCGGCGGCCCCGAATCGGTGGTTTGCGCCCACAAATAACTTTTGGACTGTGCCGTTCGCCCGGCTTCTTTGAGCACTTGCACCACGGTCTCATCACCGTGAATCACATCGGCTTCCAGCAATCGGTCCCGCAACAGATTAATTAACGGCTGCACAGCATGACCCACCCGCACCACACTGGCGGCCAGCGTACTGCGCGATAAATCACCGCCAAAACGGCTCAATAGCGCCGCTTGCCGGTACAGCGGCAGGCCATCCTGATATTTACCGGTAATCACCCAGGCCAGTGCCGCTTCGGTGAGCAAGCCTTTCGGGATAATTCGTACCGGTGCCGGCGTGACGCGAATGCTGTCATCACAGCAAGGGCAGGCATATTTGATGCGTTGATGCTGTATCACCCGCACTTGTTGTGGAATGATGTCCAGCTGTTCACTGATTTCGGCACCGATTTCAACCAGCGTATGACCATCGTGTGTACAGATGCGTTCGGATTCAGGTAATTCATGGCGCACAATTTCGCGTGGCAGATAAGGATCCAGTGGTTTGCGTCCACGTTTCTTGCGGCTATGGGGTGCAACTTGGACTTCGGCATCGGGAATGCTTTCTTCAGCAACCGACTGACCGATGGGCGCCAGAGCTTCGGCTTCGTTGATGAACAAGTCGCGCTGAGCCGGATTGGCTCGGGCTTCAGATTTAGCGGCAAACAACTGCCTTAAAAAAGCATCGACCCGTTGTTTGAGCAAGTCACGCTCGATGGTGACCACCCGTAGTTGTTGCGTGAGCTTGTGTAGCAACGCTTGGTCGGCTAATAACGACTGCCGCTCTGCCAATAAGGCAGTATATTCGTCAGATGTCAGCGTGATAGTCGTCGTCATAAGTGCTTATTTTATCAGCTTTTTGACGACAAATCCTTAGCTGATCTGCTGGTATTTTCGCACCGGATGCGGCCGCATGGCGGCCAGATCAATACCCTCTAATAACCAATGCAACTGTTCCACACTGAGTACTAGCAGAGCCTCCTGTTTCGGCCAACGGAAACGGTCAGCCTCCAGACGTTTCATCAACAACCAGAAGCCGTTGCGATCCCAGAATAACAACTTGATCCGGTCTCGGCGACGATTGCTGAACACAAACACCGCGGGCTCAAATGGGTTGAAGCCTAGTTCCTGTTCTACCAGAAGCGCCAGACCATTGATGGCTTTACGACCATCGACCGGTTCGCGGTGCAGGTAAACCTTTAACCCCGAGTCGAAGCGGAACATGGCAAGTTGGCCAGCGTGTTTAACAACGGTGACAGCTCAGCCAGGTCAAGGTCTTGAAGCGTGACCTTAACCCCATTGACCAACGTGATGGTTAGACTAGCATCAGTAGTCTTGGGTTTAGAGGATTGCGGCACTACCGGAACAAAAGCGGGTAGCGTTAAATGGGGTTCATCGGCTTTAGAATCACCGACAGCGGCTTGATAGTGGTGAATCCACTTGCGCAGCAGGTTAGCATTAACACCATGGGTCAAGGCTTCGCGGGCAATCGACACACCTGGCTGCAAGCAGCGCAGAATCAGTTCCTGTTTGGCGATCAGATCATAGCTACAGCGACCAGAACGGCCCCGTGCCAACACTAACGGTCTGGATAACGCACTCTTTTCCTCACTCATAAAGGTGTCCACTTAATTTAAGGTGGACACCATCTTCTTACCTTTTAGCGGTCAATAACAGACGCTGTTAAATGAGCGCTTACGGTTCAGCTTTGGATCAGCTAATTTTTCTTCCAATACTTTGATTTGCTTATATAGTCCTAATTTGGGATCGTTCAAGCTCATCTGCCGCAAGCCTTTAGGATCGACGAAGCTTAACCACTGCTGTCCATCTTCATCGTCAACCAACCATAACAGGAAGTCGGGGTAAAAATTGCCAGCTAACGCAAAGCCTAAGCCTTTTGCCCGGGTATCGGAGTTTCGCAATAGATACAAACTACGTTTACCAATAATTTTTTGACCTTCAGCCGACCGATAAAATATTTCCAAGTCGCGTACGAATTGGACTTCGCTTTCAGCATCAAAAGCTAATGGCCGCATTTTCAGAGGCACAGTGTCTTTAGGAAACCAAAACCAAGGATTGTACAAATGATGATCAAAACAAATCGCGACCATTTGTCCGGCATTCCATTTCGATGCCTCGCCCAGCTTGCCGCTTTCGACTAGCGTTTGTAGTGTTCTGATTTTCTTTTCATACTCTTCGCCATCGTCGTTATTTTCGATTTCGAAGTGATATTGTTT
>CAIUWU010000094.1 GCA_903902945.1 uncultured Pseudomonadota bacterium | reverse complement strand
GCAGCCAGCCCATCACGGGAATTACTTGAAATTGAACGCATTATTAATGAAATGCTCAACGACTTTAAACATCCGCTCAACAATAGCGGCCATCCTTATCATCAGGACAGCCTGCAGGCGGTCAATGATTTGATGTCTTACGCTGATACCTTGCGCGCCAGACTGCTGTTTTAATACGCCCTGCCAAGCCTTCGATCCCGCCCTTCAAGGCCACCCAGCCGACAGCAGTTGCTTTCGGCCTGCAGGGGCTAGAGCATCCCGGTAACCGCCTTAATTGCGGTCATTTTCTGGATCACCACATCCGCTGTTTCAACCCGCTTTTATTGATCAATAAATCACACAATAGCGGCAAAACAGACCGCTATCAGCTGGTATTTTTCCACTAATCACATGGTTGTTGATTTATGTCAATTTCCGGCCGTTTGGTTTTGATAACCTGCGCACCGTTGATTCTTCAACACCTACATTGAACAAACTAATAAGAAGGTGGAACACATGAGCGAAGTAAAAGAAAAAGACAACTTTTTACTCTACGTTATCTTGGCTGGCGCCGTAGCAGCTGGCGCTGTGTACTTGGTAAAAAGTGCTGAGCATGACAAATACGCTTCTGCACAAAAAGCTATTTCAGAAGATTCAAGCAACTCTGCTTACCGCAATGATGTACTGCACAGCGGCGGTTCAGCGAAATAATTGCTTAGCTTTATCCTTTTCAAAAGCAGTATTTATTCCTTCCTAAAAGTTATAAAAGATCAGGATTCAAGTGCTAAAGGGTCTGCGCAATACAGGCCCTTTTTTATGCCCGCTGATAAGCAGCCTCGGCCGGGTAGCAAGTACAGACTTCCCCCCGGCGTCGGCATTTAACCGGCTGTAAACTTAGACAAAGTCATTATCCAGCACAATACGATAACGCGCCTGGCCTGCACGCAGATGCTCAAAAGCATCGTTGATTCTGCTCATCGGAAAATGCTCAACCTGTGGCGTGATCTGATGCCGTGCCGCAAAATCCAGCATGGTCGACAGCGCAACAGGACTACCGGTTGGCGAAGCCGACACGCTCTTCTGTCCGATCAGCAAATCAAACACCGCTACCGGAATCGGCTCCAGCACCGCACCAACGATATGCAACCGGCCATTCGGTTTCAGGGTTTTGATTAATGCCGCCCAGTCAAGCGGCACATTGACCGTCACTAGCAGAAAATCCAGTGAGCCGTTGATTTTCTGCCAAGCGCTACTGTCATTACTGGCCACTACATGATGCGCCCCCATCGCCAACGCTTCAGCAGCTTTTGACGGATGCGAGGTAAACGCCGTGACTTCACACCCCCAGGCCCGGGCGAACTTTAGCCCCATGTGCCCCAAACCACCGATACCGACCACACCGACCCGGTCGGTCGGTTTGACATCATGAAGCTGCAATGGTGAAAACACGGTAATTCCGCCGCACAACAAGGGGCCGGCAGCGCTGATATCCAGGTGCTCCGGCAACGGAATCGCCCATAACCAATGGGCTCTGATCCGCTCGGCAAAGCCCCCGGTATGCCCGACTATGGTCGGCTGAGCAGTACTACATAAATTATTTTGGCCACTGCGACAACTCTCACAATGCATGCAACTGCCGGCATGCCAGCCAATACCGACACGCTGACCGACTTTCAGACCTTTTACCGCCTCACCGACAGCAACAATCCGACCTACTGCTTCATGGCCCGGCACTATCGGGTAACGGCTGATGCCCCAGTCATTATTCAGCATCGATAAATCGGAATGACACAAGCCACAATGCTCGACCGCCACCTCAACCTGTTCGGGGTCCAACACCCCCCAGTCCAGGGTGATCAATTCCAGTTTATCGTGGGCTCCCTGACCCGCCCAGGCTTTTACTTGGCTCATACTCTCCTCCGGTTAGATTAAATGCAGCGACGAGTATACATCCCGCATCTGCTTACAACATCAGCTCTAACGAGCCTAACCCGACATTTATGCCGGGAATACGACAAAAAAGCATTAAAACATTCCCAGCCCAAATAGTTGCCGGTAAAATCGCAGCATTTTACCAATCGCTAAGGAGCGTCCATGGGCAGAGCCTATCAAAATCGCAAAGTCTCAATGGCCAAAACGGCTGCCGCCAAAACCAAGGTCTATAGCAAATATGGTCGCGAAATTTATGTCTGCGCCAAAGCCGGTGGCATCGATCCTTCCGGCAATCTGGCCTTGCGCGGTCTGATGGATAGAGCCAAGAAAGATCAGGTACCGTCTCATGTAATCGATAAAGCGCTGGAAAAAGCCAAAGGCGGCGGCGGCGAAGACTTTTCACCGGCCCGTTATGAAGGTTTCGGCCCCGGCGGCGTGATGGTGATCGTCGACTGCCTGACCGACAACCCCAACCGCACCTTTGGTGATGTGCGTCTGTGCTTCACCAAAACCAAAACCAAAATCGGCACCCCCGGCACCGTCAGCCACATGTTTGATCATGCGGCGATTTTGTCATTCAAACATGACGATGAGGATGCGATTCTGGAAGCTCTGCTGGCCGCCGATGTCGATGTTGCCGATCTAGAAAACGAAGACGGCAAAATTACCGTATTCACTGCGCAAAGCGATTACTTCAAAGCCAAACAGGCATTACATGATCTGCTGGGCGACATTGATTT
>CAIUWU010000093.1 GCA_903902945.1 uncultured Pseudomonadota bacterium | reverse complement strand
GCTGCACAGTTTTTCAGACACGCTGACCAAGATTTTTGTTGAGATACTGGTGGCGGGAAAGGTCGGTTGAATCGGTTATACACAAAAAGCCGATCATTGACCCAGGCGCAGAAAATCCACAATCAGCTATTTAACCTAGATTAATTATTTTCATAACTAATTGATTATTAGTGATTAAGTTTGGGTGGTAAAAATTGGGCAATTTAAGCAATTCCCAGTAAAAACGCCAACTGACAGCGGTTTTCAAGGGGTAATCCACAGAGTTATCCACAGCTTTTGTGGATAACTAAAAAATACTAAGTCGAATAACAACCTAGCGCATTTTTATCAATACTTCTTCAACATTCATGCATAACCCGGATGCCAGTGCGGCGCTGATTTTAGAAGTTGCATTAGCGGTGCCGCTGGCGCAGCGGTTTGATTATCTGGCGCCGGTCGATTATCCGCTGAGCGGCTTGTTGCCCGGTATTCGCGTCAAAGTGCCGTTTGGCAGGCAGGAAAAAATTGCCGTAGTGCTGGCGGTTAAAACCGATTCCGAGTTTGGCCCGGAGCGACTGAAACCGGTGCTGGCGGTTTTGGATCGCCAGCCGTTATTATCGGCTCAGGATCTTGAACTGCTGCTATGGGCCAGCCGTTATTATCATCATCCGGTCGGTGAAGTGCTGACGGCTGCCTTGCCGGTATTGCTGAGACAGGGGCGTTCGGCCCAGCTGGCGCAGGAAGTGGTCTATGAACTGACTGACTCGGGTTGGCAGATTGATCTACAACAGTTGCAACGTTCGTTGCGGCAACAGGCTTTATTGCATTGGTTCAGAATGCAGGCGCGTCGCATTGCGGCTGATGAGCTGCACGAGGATAAAGCGGCTTTGAAGGCCTTGCTGGCCAAAGGCTTGCTGCAACAACAATCAGTCACGGAGCCGCACAGCAGCGCCATCAGTAGTCAGCCGCCGTTACTAGCCAATCCGCAACAGCGGCAGGCCATAGATACCATCATCAGTCAGCTGGGAACTTTTCAGCCCATACTGCTGGAAGGGGTGACCGGCAGCGGTAAGACCGAAGTCTATATGCAGGTGATTGCCGCCGTGTTGCAGCGTAATCAGCAGGTACTGGTGTTATTGCCGGAAATCAGTCTGACACCACAACTGGAACAGCGCTTTCGTCAGCGGTTTGCGGTATCGATGGTCAGTTACCATTCCAAGCTGACCGATAAACAGCGCCTGCAGGCCTGGTTGCAGATGCAGCAGGGGCGGGCAGCAATTATGCTCGGCACCCGCTCCGCATTGTTTACACCCATGCGCAGGCCGGGATTGCTGATTCTGGACGAGGAACATGACAGTGCCTTCAAGCAGCAGGATGGTTTTCGCTTTTCGGCGCGCGATGTGGCAATTGCCAGGGCTCAGAAACTCAAGCTGCCAGTACTACTGGGAACGGCTACGCCGTCACTGGAAAGTCTGTTGAATGTGCAGCGCCGGCGTTATCAGGGGTTGTATTTGCCGGGCCGGGCCGGAAAGGCGGTGGCGCCGCGCTTGCAGTTGCTCGATATTCGCAATAAACGCATGCAGGGCGGCTTGTCGGAACAATTGATCAGCGTCATGCGGCAGACGCTGGCGCAAGGTCAGCAGGTGCTGCTGTTCTTGAATCGTCGGGGTTATGCACCGGTGCAGATTTGTCACGGCTGTGGCTGGGTGTCGCGTTGTTCGCGTTGCGATGCCAATTTGGTGATTCATGCGGCCGAGCAAATGCTGCGTTGTCATCATTGCGGATTCGAGCAGCGGCTCACCGCACAATGCCCCGTCTGTAATGGCAGCCAACTGCACGCGTTAGGAATGGGCACCGAGCGCATCGAGTTGTTGCTGACTAGTCTGTTTCCCGGCAAAACTGTGGTGCGTCTGGATCGTGACAGTACCCAGCGCAAAGGTCGTCTGGAAGATTATCTGCAACAAATCAACAATGGCGAGGCGGATATTATTCTGGGGACTCAGATGCTGGCCAAAGGTCATCATTTTCCGGATGTGACACTGGTGGCCTTGCTGGATGTCGATAGCGGATTGTTTAGTATTGATTATCGCAGCCCTGAAAAGCTGGCGCAGCTGATTGTCCAGGTGGCGGGCCGGGCTGGACGGGCTGAAAAACCGGGGCAGGTCTTGCTGCAAACCCGCCATCCCGAGCATCCCTTATTGCAAACCCTGATTCATCAGGATTACCGTGCTTTTGCAGTGCAGGCGCTATACGAACGCCAGCAAGCCCAGTTGCCGCCTTATACCCATCAGGCCTTGTTACGGGCCCAGGCCCATACGCCGCAATTACCGCAACAGTTTCTGGCCGCCGTGGTCGAGCAGATTCAGAGCCTGCCGCTGCCGCCGGTTACCGTGCTGGGGCCAGTGAGTGCGCCGATGGCCAAACGGGCCGGGCAGTTTCGTTACCAGTTATTGTTACAAAGCTCGCAGCGGCAGCACTTGCACCAGCTGCTGGATAGCTTGCTGCCGCAACTGGTAGCCCTTAAACAGGCAAAGGCTGTGCGCTGGTCGCTGGATGTTGATCCGCAGGATTTGTACTAAAGCGCTGGCGGCTCGGTAAGCCTTTTGCTGAGTGGATGGCTTGATGGTTTTGTGCGCTGAGCGCGGTGTTTGAGTGCCGGTTGGTGCGGCGAGCGAGGTATTTGCCTTGCTCGCCCCAAGAAAATACCCAAAGCAACGCCGCCCCGCCGCTGGCTTCCTACGCTGCCAGGCCTGAGCCGGGGGCTTTAATTAAAATCGTCGTTCCGGTTCGGTAGGGATTGCCTCAATCAAAGCCGTCATCCCGGCAGGGATTGCCGGGATCCAGAGTGGAGAAGGCGGGAGGCTAAGCGTTGCTGATACTGGATATCCAGTTTCCGGCGGGCGGGTTGTCTGCGCAGACTGATCAATACCAACCTCTTGATGTTGCCGCAGACGGTGGCGATTCAGTGACGGTTTGCCAATCACCGTATTGCCTCGAACCATAACCGGCTTTTTATGGGATAATCGCCGACTTTTGCGGTTTTGATCGCAATCGATAATAACAACCAAGAGGGGAGTTGATCATGTGTTGGAGTGGAGAGGCGTCGGGCGTTCTGGCCGCTGCCGGTTTAACAACGGCGGTTTATGTTGCCTATAAAGGTGAGTCCAAGGAATTGTGGATTCCATTGACCTATTTCGCCTTAATGGAATTATTGCAAGCGGCAACCTACGTCTATATCAATTTATGCGACAACCCGAATAACCAGATTCTGACGTTGCTAGGTTATATCCATATTGCCTTCCAGCCTTTCTTCGTCAATATGGTGGCGATGTATTTCATTCCTGAAAGCGTCAAGCTGAAAATCAGGACCACGGTTTACACCCTGTGCTCGATCAGTTCGCTGGCGATGCTGATCAAAATGTATCCGTTTGCCTGGGCCGGTAGCTGTATCCCGGGCACTGAAGGTTTTTGCGGTACGCAGATTTGTTCGGTATCCGGTGACTGGCATATTGCCTGGCAAATGCCGCTCAATGGTCTGATGTCGGGTGATGTCAGTTGGTTGCCAGGATTTACCTGGGGCTTGCACGCCTTTTCATACATCCTGGCGTCGTTTTATTTGCCAATCATTTATGGTTCCTGGCGCTTCGTGGCCTTTCACTATTTGATCGGCCCCTGGATTTCTGACGTTACCACCGATGATCCGAATGAATATGCGGCAGTGTGGTGCCTGTTTTCGATTGCCTTGTGTGTGTCGGTTATCAAAACGCCAATTCGTAAATACTTACATGTCAAAAAGTGGCCGTTTTATGACCGCGAAGTCGGTGACAGTTTATAAGCTGTTTACTTAAATGTTTGTCAGGGTCTGCTGACAATAAGACCTTGGGTTAATTTATACGCTCACTTCGGTGGGCGTATTTTTTGGGGAGAGATTGATGACTATCAGCAAACAACAGATTCTCGATGCTTATTGGTTCCGCCACGCCTGCAAAGAGTTTGATGAGCGACGAATTAGTGATGAAGACTTTGCCTGTATTTTGGAAACTGCCCGTTTGTCACCTAGTTCGTTTGGTCTGGAGCCCTGGAAATTTCTGGTGATTCAAAACCCCGAGATTCGCGAGCGTCTGAAAGCTAACGCCTGGGGAGGACAAAGGCAAATTCCGACAGCCAGTCATATGATTGTTAGTCTAATTCGTAACAGCCGCATGATGCGTTATGACAGCTATTACGTACAAAATCTGATGCGAAATGTGCAGCAGTTTCCCGAAGACATCATTGCCTTACGAACTTCGATTCTGGAAAAGTTTCAGCGCCAGGATTTTGATTTGATGGCTTCACCGCGGCATTTTAATGACTGGTCGATGAAACAGACCTATATCGCCTTGGGTAATATGATGACCACAGCGGCAATGTTGGGCATAGATTCCTGTCCGATTGAAGGCTTCGATCAAAAAGCGGTGAATGATGTGCTGGCCGAAACCATAGGGTTGGATCTGCAGGATTGGGGGGTGTCTTATATGCTGACTTTGGGCTATCGCAAGCATGAGCCGGGGCGGGCCAAGACCCGTCAGCCACTGGAACAGGTCGTTGACTGGTATTTCTAAAGTCCATCAATCGTTATTCAGAATCGACAAACAGATAATAGTTTGTCAGTCAAAAACCCCATTTTTATGGGATTTCAACTCAAGCCGGCGTGTTTAAACTCTGCAACCTTTTGTATCTGAGATATCGGGTCGAAAGGCGAAGCGCAGGCAGCGCCGGCTACTGTCAAAAGCGGCGATTGGCTGCGGTAGAAATGTGATGGTGATAAGGTCTGCGCAGCGCATTAAATCGCTGGCGCCAGTAAGGTTGGCTCAGGCTTGATACCATGACACGCCCGGTTTTCGAACTGGGGGCATGTACAAACTGATCATTGCCAACGTAAATGCCTACATGAGAAAACGCGTGATCTGAGGTGTTGAAAAACACTAAATCTCCCGGCTGGCGTTGTTCTATCTGCACTGACGGTAATTGACTGGCCAGTGACCAGGTGTTTCTGGGCAGTTTTACTCCTTGCTTGTTATAGACGTAGTACACCAGGCCGCTGCAATCGAAGCCTTCTTGCGGCGATTCGCCACCGGGGACATAAGGATGACCTTGCAGCTTTAAGGCTTCGGATGCTGCCATATGATTACTGCTGGCAGATGGTGTGGAAGGTAAAGCCAAGGCGTTCTTTTTGTCGTTGCTGGCACAGCCAAATTGCAATATCAGCGCCACGCATAGCGCTATAAATTTTATGAAACGGAAGGGGCTGACATAATGAAGTTTCATGATTGTTTAAGAAAAGCGGCGATGTGTTTGATTTTAACGTAATTTTTGATCAGCATGCTAGTTGGTGTTGGTGTTGGTGTTGGTGTTGGTGTTGGTGTTGGTGTTGCTGAAAATGGCTTTTGCGTTTTTTCAGCCAGTAACTCCTTTGGTAGTCAATTTGAGTGATTCCATAATAAGCTGTGTTTCTGTAAGGTATCGACGGTTTGTGATAAGGATGCCAAGGCCGGGCTTGGATAACAATTGATTT
>CAIUWU010000092.1 GCA_903902945.1 uncultured Pseudomonadota bacterium | reverse complement strand
TTGATGCCGCCAAAGCCAAGCTAGGTGGGCGCTGTGTGATATTAGGCCATCATTACCAGCGGGACGAAGTGTTCCGCCATGCCGATTTCACCGGCGACTCCCTCAAACTGTCCCGCTTGGCCAGCCAGTCCGAAGCGGAATTCATTGTCTTTTGCGGTGTGCATTTCATGGCCGAGGTGGCCGATATCTTGTCACGCCCGGAGCAAATTTCCATCCTGCCTGACCTTGCAGCCGGCTGTTCCATGGCGGACATGGCCAATCTGAACAATGTCGAGCGCTGCTGGAAGGAATTGGCCGAAGTACTGGACCCGGACGAATCCATCACCCCGGTTACCTACATCAACTCCGCCGCCGATTTGAAAGCCTTTTGCGGCCGCCACGGCGGCATTGTCTGCACTTCCAGCAATGCCCGGAAAATCCTTGAATGGAGCTTTGAACGCAAAGAGAAAGTGCTGTTCTTTCCCGATCAGCATTTGGGCCGCAACACGGGTTATCGGATGGGTATCCCGCTGGAGGAAATGGTGCTATGGGATTTCACCAAACCCATGGGCGGTTTGACGGTTGAAGCGATTCGCCGGGCCAAGGTCATTCTGTGGAAAGGCTTCTGTTCGGTGCATCAGGTTTTTAAGCCTGAACATATCGACCGTTTCAAAGAACAATACCCGGAAACGCTGGTCATCTCCCATCCGGAAGCACCGTTTGAGGTATGTGAAAAGTCGGACTATATTGGCTCAACCGAGTCTATTTTGAAAATCGTCCATGACGCGGAACCCAACACCCGATGGTTGGTCGCAACGGAACTGAATCTGGTCAATCGTTTGCACGGGCAAGTCAAGCATCAGGGCAAGAACGTGCATTTCATGTCGCCTACCATCTGCATGTGTTCGACGATGTTTCGCACTGACCCCCAGCATCTTCTGTGGGTTCTGGAAAACTTAGCCGAAGGCCATGTCGTGAATCAAATCAAAGTTAATGAGGAAGATGCGCGATTGGCGAAGTTGACGTTAGATAATATGTTGGGGGTTGCATAAGTTGTAGTGTTGGCGTTCGCTAGGAATTTTAATTCATGATGTATAAAAGTAATCTGGCTGAATTTTTAACGGTCACTCTAGCTCTTATGTCAGTTAGCGCATCTGCTGTTTGCGTCAGGAACAATCTTTTGCTTTGGAATTACGAGGGGAGCATCGGAGAAAAATATCGCGTGAAAATGACGCTTGTGTTTGGCGGCAACGATGTAAACGGGGTTTATTTCTATGCAAATCAACTCAAAGATATTCAACTTAAAGGTCGAATCACTAATGGTACGAATATCGTCCTTGATGAGTTGGACGCGGCAGGAAAAGTCGTTGCACGTTTTGACGGTAACTTCCCTGACCATAATGGAAATGAAAAGCTTGAGTGCGAAGTCATCGTAGGCACTTGGCGCAAGCTTGATACCCCTGAAACACTACCCATTTACTTATCATGGCATGACAGTACGGATGGCACTCTGAAAAACCGCTATGGTGCTGCTGGTGTACGGAATGACAGCCTGATAAATCAGAATGCACTTCTGTTTTGGAACGCGGTAAAACATGGGGACAAGAATACCGTGGCTTCTTTCATTGCTTACCCAACCAAAGTAAGCATTTCTGGTCGCATGAGGCGGATTAACAGTCCCAAGGAATTGACTGCAAATTATGATGCAATTTTTTCACCCCGTTATCGCGAGGCTATTACAAACGCACTACCGCATAACATGTTTGTTAATTCCCAAGGAGTGATGCTTGGAAACGGTGAAGTATGGTTTGGTTCAGATGGGAAAGTAAAAAGATTGAACAATGACATGACTGGTCGTTAGGGCTCACTGCCATTAAGTTAAGGAAAAACCCGTCGTTCCGGCAGGGA
>CAIUWU010000091.1 GCA_903902945.1 uncultured Pseudomonadota bacterium | reverse complement strand
TGGTGCTGTTGATTATATTTGTAAGCCGTTTGACCCCAACGAACTGGTTGCCAGAGTGGAAAATCAGTTGAAGTTGAATGGTGTGAAACTGGCTTTTAAGCATTAATCGCTGATTGGAAGTGTGTTTTTCCATCGAAAATAATTAACCTAGCTTGCAATAATGTTGGCTGAAGTAGTAATAAATAAAAACGCGGTTGCGATTTTAATGGGTACCTATAACGGGGAGAAATATATTGCTGAGCAATTGGATTCCCTCGTTGCACAAACGCATGGTGACTGGCGTTTAATTATTAGTGATGATGGGTCTTCGGATAATACGCTTGAGATTGTCAGCAAATATCAGGCCGATTGGGGTGTTGATAAGCTTGAAATTCGACAAGGACCCAAGGCCGGTTTTGCGAGGAATTTCTTGTCGATGGCTTGTGATCCAGCAATTAAAGCCGATTACTACGCCTTTTGTGATCAAGATGACGTTTGGCTTCCAGAAAAATTACAGGTTGCGATTAATTATCTTGATACGGTCGACCGGCCCGAAGTGCCGCATGTTTATTGTGGTCGTACAGCCTATGTGCGGGATGATTTAAAGCCTTATGCGTATTCTCCTGAATTTGTGTTTCCGAGAACTTTCAGAAACGCCCTGATTCAGAGTATTGCCGGCGGCAATACAATGGTTTTTAACCAGGCAGCCAAAACCTTGCTTGAAAAAACCGGCAGTGTACCAACGCCCTCCCATGACTGGTGGTTGTATCAAATCGTCACTGGCGCCGGAGGTGTCGTTTATTACGACATGACGCCTTATATTTTGTACAGGCAACATGCGGATGCGCTGATTGGGAGCGGAACCTCAGTTTGGGCAAGAATCGATCGAATCAGCATGGTGTTTCAGGGACGCTTTAAAGAATTTTCTGATCAGAATATAGCCTGCCTGCAGACTTGTTTTGAATACTTAACCCCAGCCGCACGCGAAAAAGTAGATTTGTTCGTCAAAATGAGAGATGCCAGTTTGAAAGATCGCTTTCGGTTAATGGAAGTATGTGGCTTATACCGACAAACCTGGCGGGGTACGCTGAGCCTGACTTTAGCGGCACTCCTGAAGAGGATTTAATGACACAAACAAAAATTCTTGTCTGGCAACAGTTGTCAAAAATAGGTTTAACAATATGACCATCCTCGTCACCGGCGGCGCCGGATTTATTGGCAGTAACTTTGTTCTCGACTGGTTGGCTGAGTCAGCCGAACCGGTAGTGAATCTGGATAAACTCACTTACGCCGGCAATCTGCAAAATCTGGCCAGCATTGCCGACGATAGCCGACATCGGTTTGTGCAAGGCGACATCGGCGATTACGAGCAGGTATCGCAACTGCTGCAACAGCACCAGATTCGCGCCGTGGTGAATTTTGCCGCCGAATCGCATGTCGACCGTTCGATTCATGGCCCGGAAGACTTTATCCAGACCAACATCGTCGGCAGTTTCCGTCTGCTGGAAGCGGTGCGTCATTACTGGAATGCGCTGCCAAGCGATGCCAAAGCCGAATTTCGTTTTTTGCATGTTTCGACCGATGA
>CAIUWU010000090.1 GCA_903902945.1 uncultured Pseudomonadota bacterium | reverse complement strand
GGCGGCGCGCATGGCAGCGGCGCGGGCAGTAATGGCAAGAGTAGGGGACGGTTTAACGGCTCTAACGCGATGGGACAGCGTGATGCTCATGATTCCTCGGCTGTAAGTGGCTAAAAACAGCCGCGCATTATACGGGTATCGCGCCGGTTTCGCCTCAATTTGACTAGCGGCGTAGTGTATTTTGTTACCCGCTTTAGTCTGTGATGACAGAGATATGCGCTAATCTCTGATGCGCTGATGGTAAGATAACCGCCATTATTAACACCAAAGCCACACCGGTAACGGTAAGAGGTGGCTGCTAAGATGGACATAGGATTGATTGTGGTTTTAATCGTCATTAACGGCATATTTGCGATGTCGGAAATGGCATTAGTCTCATCTCGAAAAGCAAGACTTCAAAAACTGGCAGCCGAAAAACGTCTGGGCGCCAATGCCGCATTGCAATTACACGAAGAACCTTCGCGTTTTTTGTCTACGGTCCAGGTTGGTATTACTTCCGTGGGTATCTTAAGCGGGGCTTTGGGCGAAGATGCCCTGACCACGCCGCTTTATCAGCAGTTAATCACCATTCCGGAGCTGGCGCCTTATGCTGATGCATTGGCTC
This sequence comes from uncultured Pseudomonadota bacterium, assembly GCA_903902945.1. Classification (GTDB taxonomy): domain Bacteria; phylum Pseudomonadota; class Gammaproteobacteria; order Methylococcales; family Methylomonadaceae; genus Methylomonas. The sequence goes on along the minus strand of CAIUWU010000090.1, from coordinate 5,408 downwards.
TGGTGCTGACGGTGACCTTGATTACTTATTTCTCAGTGGTGGTCGGCGAGCTGGTTCCCAAACGACTGGCTTTACTAAAACCGGAGAGTATCGCCTTGGTGGTGGCAAGACCCATGAATGCGCTGGCTTTGATTGCCAGTCCGCTGGTGTGGCTGTTATCTTCGTCCAGTAACCTGCTGCTGCGAACGATGCGTGCGCATCGAACCCCGCAGGCCACCGTGACCAACGAAGAAATTAAATTACTGATGGAAATGGGCTCTGAAGCTGGGGTCTTTCATGCCAGTGAAGGTCATCTGGTTGCCAATGTACTGAAACTGGATGAGCAACGGGTTGGCGCAGTGATGACGCCGCGCCAGGATATGTTTGTCATTGATCTGGAAGATAGTGATCAAGAAGTGATTACCCGAATTGCGGAATCGCAGTATGAGCGGGTCGTGATTTGTCAGGGCAGTCTAGAAAATATTATCGGCATTCTGCATCGGAGCGACTTGCTGAAAACCGTGATCAATGGTGGTGAAATCAAGATCAGAAAAGCCGTGCGTCCGGCCTTATATGTGCCGGATTCGATGTCACTGACCCATTTGCTGGAGTTTTTTCGTGAATCCCGCGCCGGTTTTGCCTTGATTGTCGATGAATACGGTGAGCTGGAAGGTCTGGTTACGCTGAGTGATGTATTGAAGGCGATTGTCGGTGATTTGCCCACTGAGGACGATGCTTTTGATCCCGATATTGTCCGTCGTGATGACGGCTCTTGGCTGATTGATGGCGGATTGGCGATCAAGCGTCTGAAATCGGTGGTGGGTATCAATGAAGATCTGCCCGGCGAAGCGGATAACAGTTACAACACCATCGGCGGTTTTATTTTGTTTTATTTAGAAAAAATACCCAGAGTGGCCGATCATTTCGAGTATGCCGATTGGCATTTTGAGGTGGTGGATATTGATGGCACCCGTATTGACAAGGTGCTGGTGAGTCTTAAAGGCAATCTTCAGGATTAAACAAGATTCAGCCGTTCCGCCGGATAGCCAATCGGAACGGCTGATAGCGAAGCAATTATTTGGCTTTGGCTAATTCTGCACGCATTTCGTCGATTACTTGTTTGTAATCAGGTTTGCCGAAAATAGCGGAACCGGCAACGAAAGTATCGGCGCCTGCTTCTTTGATTTCACGGATATTGTCAGTTTTTACGCCACCGTCGATTTCCAGGCGAATGTCAAAACCGCTGTCGTCAATGATTTTTCTGACTTCGCGCAGTTTGGTCAGCGCTGATGGAATGAAAGATTGACCACCAAAGCCAGGGTTGACCGACATCAATAAAATCATGTCCAGTTTGTCCAGAACGTAGTCTAGATAATGCAATGGTGTGCCTGGGTTGAATACCAGACCGGCTTTACAGCCATTGTCTTTGATCAGCTGAATGGTGCGATCGATATGTACTGAAGCTTCGGGATGGAAGGTGATGTAAGTGGCACCGGCTTTGGCGAAGTCAGGAATGATACGGTCTACCGGGTCAATCATTAAATGCACGTCGATCGGTGCAGTAACGCCATGTTTACGTAATGCTTCACAAACCAGAGGGCCGATAGTCAGGTTGGGCACAAAGTGGTTGTCCATGACGTCAAAATGAACGATGTCCGCGCCTGCGTTTAAGACATTGACAACTTCTTCGCCCAAACGAGCAAAATCAGCAGATAAAATGGAAGGCGCAATTAAATTGTCAGCCATTATGGGATCCTCATGGTCAGGGTTTGAAAAACGGCCATTATAAGCCGGTTTACAACAATTGGTTAAGCATCAGACTGATGTCTGTTATTGTGTGGTCTGTTTGTTTTAGTGATTTATCGGAGGAAGCGTGGCTGCAACCCATTCAACAATGTTGCCTTTAGGATCGGTGGCGCCGGATTTCAGCTTGCTGGATACCATCAGTGATCAATGGTTTGATCTTCAGCAATTGCGAGGAGAAAAAGCCACGCTGATCATGTTTATCTGTAATCACTGTCCTTATGTGATTCATGTCAAACCGCAGTTGATTGCGATTGCCCGACATTACCAGTCATCAGGTGTGGCAACGATTGCGATAAGTGCCAATGATATTGTCACTTATCCTGAAGATGGCCCGGCGCAGATGAAACAGCTGATGGCAGAATGGAGTAATCCTTTTGCGGCTTATCTGTATGACGAGTCGCAAGCGGTGGCGCACGCCTATCAAGCGGCCTGTACCCCCGATTTTTATCTGTTTGATGCTGATTTACGCTGTGTGTACCGTGGGCGGCTGGATGCTTCGACGCCGAAAAACCAGATTCCTTTAAGCGGACAGGATTTGCGAGCAGCGCTGGATGACCTGTTATCTGGCCAGCAACCGAGTTTCGAGCAATGGCCTAGTGTCGGCTGCAATATCAAATGGAAGCAATCTTGATTGTTCAATGTAGGGTGTGCGTAAAACGATGAGTAAAGTAAAGCTGTTGTCTGGCTTATTAATGGTGGTTGCGATTACCTCAGGTGTAATGGTGGGGCGCTTTTATAAACAAGATCATATTGATGTGCCGGCGCAAACCAGTCAGTCGTCGACGTTGATTGATTTTCAGTTGCCCGATGTCGAGGGTAAGCCACGAGCGCTGAGCGAATGGCGAGGCAAGTTGTTGGTAGTTAATTTTTGGGCTACCTGGTGTCCTCCGTGCTTGGAAGAAATACCTGAATTCAACCGGATTCAATCGGAATACGCGGCGGCTGGCGTGCAGTTTGTCGGCGTCGCTGTGGATGAACTGGCTGCAGTGCAAGCTTATTTAGCTAAAAATAGCGGCAATTATCCGCATTTGATTGCCGGTGATGAGGGGGTGTTGTTGTCCGGGAAGCTGGGTAACGAAAACGGTGTGCTGCCTTATACCGTGATTGTCAGTTCTCAAGGTGAGGTGCTGAGAATGCATGCCGGCGCCTTGAGCGGTGATGAATTGCTATCGATGCTGTTGCCGTTTCTATCGGCCAACTAAGTGCTAAATCTTTAGAAAATCTTGGTTTATCTGGACAAAAAACCTCAAATTAGGCAGAATTCGCGCCTTATTTTATTGACCGTAATATTTTGTAATGGCACAAATTACCGTTCTGAATGGCCCAAACCTGAATATGCTTGGTGTGCGCGAGCCCGGTTTGTACGGCAATAAAACCTTACCAAACATTCAGGCTGACCTTGAACAGTTAGCCGGTAGGCTGGGGCATAAGCTTGATTTCCTGCAAAGCAATGCTGAACATGCAATTGTTGAGCAGATTCATCGCGCCTATTTTCAAGGTGTTGATTTCATCATCATTAATCCAGCTGCCTTTACCCATACCAGCGTAGCAATCCGAGATGCTTTGCTGGCGACCAAAATTGCCTTTATTGAAGTGCATTTGTCGAACATACATGCCCGTGAGGCTTTCAGAGCACATTCATACTTTTCAGATATTGCTGTAGGTGTGATCTGTGGTTTGGGTGCGCGGGGTTACGAACTGGCGCTAAATGCCGCTCATCAGATATTAATAGAGAGAACTCAGAACAATGGATATTAGAAAAATAAAAAAATTAATAGATCTTATCGAAGAGTCCGACATAGCTGAGATAGAAATAAGTGAAGGTGAAGAGTCTGTAAGAATCAGTCGTTACAGTTCGAATGTTGCCATCCAGCAAGCGGCGCCGGTTGCCGTCGCTGCGGCACCGGCTCCTGCGATAGCTCCGGTTGCTGCGGCACCAGCGGCTGAAGAGAAAATCAGCGGTCATGCCGTTAAATCACCGATGGTCGGTACCTTTTACCGTTCAGCGTCGCCAGGATCAGCACCGTTTGCCGAAGTAGGGCAGTCGGTTACCGTGGGGCAGACCCTGTGCATTATCGAAGCGATGAAAATTCTCAACCAGATCGAAGCCGATAAGAGCGGCAAAATCAAGCAGATTTTGGTCGAAAACGCGCATCCAGTTGAGTATGGCCAGCCTTTATTCATTATCGAATAATCGCCTAAGAGGATTCGCTTATGTTTGAAAAAATTGTTATCGCTAATCGTGGCGAAATTGCACTGCGTATTTTGCGTGCTTGCCGTGAGTTAGGGGTTAAAACGGTTGCGGTTTATTCCGAAGCCGACCGTGATCTTAAGCATGTCCGTCTCGCTGATGAAGCGGTCTGTATTGGTCCGGCGGCATCAGCGCATAGCTATCTGAATATTCCTGCCATCATCAGTGCGGCCGAAGTGACCGACGCGCAGGCTATCCATCCGGGTTATGGTTTTCTCTCGGAAAATGCGGATTTCTCGGAAAAAGTCAGTCAAAGCGGTTTTGTATTCATTGGCCCGAAACCCGAAACCATTCGGATGATGGGGGACAAGATCTCCGCTAAAAAAGCCATGATCGAAGCCGGCATTCCTTGTGTGCCCGGTAATGGTGATCCGTTAGCCGATGATGATGAAACCAATCTGAGAATGGCCCGTGAAATTGGCTATCCGGTGATTATCAAGGCGGCCGGTGGTGGTGGTGGTCGTGGCATGCGGACGGTTCACACCGAATCTGCGCTGATCAGTTCGATCAATCTGACTAAGGGCGAAGCGGCCGCTGCTTTCGGCAATAGCACCGTCTATATGGAAAAATTCCTGGAAGATCCGCGTCATATTGAATTTCAGGTATTGGCGGATTCTTTCGGTAACGCCATTCACTTGGGCGAGCGTGATTGCTCGATGCAGCGTCGTCACCAAAAAGTGGTGGAAGAAGCACCGGCGCCTGGCATTACTCCGGAACAGCGTAAGCAAATGGGTGAGCGTTGCGCTCAGGCTTGTCGGGAAATTGGTTATCTGGGAGCGGGTACTTTTGAATTTTTATATGAAAAAGGCCAGTTTTATTTCATTGAAATGAATACCCGGGTTCAGGTTGAGCATCCGGTAACCGAGATGATTACCGGTTTCGATATTGTTAAGGAGCAGTTGCGGATTGCAGCCGGCTTGCCATTATCGATCACTCAGGAGCAGGTCACTTTTACCGGTCATGCGATTGAATGCCGTCTGAATGCCGAAGATCCTAAAAACTTTATGCCAAGTCCGGGCACCATAGAGCAGTTTCATATGCCGGGCGGTCCGGGTATTCGTTGTGAGACGCATATTTACAATGGTTACCGGGTTCCACCTTATTATGATTCGATGATCGGTAAGCTGATTGCGCACGGCGACGATAGAGACAGTGCTATTGCCCGTATGAAAACAGCGTTGAGTGAAATGGTTATTGATGGTATCAAAACCAATATCCCCTTACAGCAAAGCATCATGGCCGATGCGGCTTTTGCTGCTGGCGGCCAAAATATCCACTATCTGGAAAAGAAACTGGGTATTCATTAAGTGTTCAGGGTCTTTATGAGTCATTCATAAAGACCCTTTTTTCTTATTCAAAATTTGTAATTGTT
>CAIUWU010000089.1 GCA_903902945.1 uncultured Pseudomonadota bacterium | reverse complement strand
CGATTGTGGTCAGATACAGCCAGCAAGGTGAAACACTGACCTTGTTAAATGATCAAACGATTGAGCTGGATGCGAAAACTCTGGTGATTGCTGATCAGAAACAACCGCTGGCACTGGCGGGCGTGATGGGTGGCAAAGACAGTGCGGTTTCCGGTCAGACCCGCGATATTTTTCTGGAATGTGCATTTTTTGCGCCGATCAGCGTGGCCGGTAAAGCCCGTCAGTATGGTTTGCATACCGATTCTTCGCACCGTTTCGAGCGTGGTGTCGATTTTACTTTGCAACAACGGGCTATCGAACGGGCTACCCAGCTGATTACCGAAATTGCCGGTGGTAGCGTCGGGCCGGTGCAGTCAGCAGTATCTGAGCCGCATTTACCGGCCAGAGCGCCGGTCAGACTGAGAGCATCACGGATTCAGACTGTGTTCGGAATTGCGCTGGATCATGCCGAAATCAGCCGAATCTTTACCGGCCTGGGAATGCAGGTGCTGCAAAATGCAGAAGGCTGGGAGATAACGCCGCCAGGTTTCCGTTTTGATATTGCCATTGAAGAAGATTTGCTGGAAGAAGTCGGCCGGATTTATGGCTATAACAATCTGCCCAGCAGCAGTCTGCTGATGCGTGCAGCATTGGGTAAAGCGCCCGAAGCCCAGTTGACATTGGACAGACTGCAGGATGCGTTGGTTGATCGCGGTTATCAGGAAGCGATTACTTACAGTTTTGTCGATGAAAACATCCAGCAACTGATCGCGCCAGGTGAGGAATTTATCCGGATTCAGAATCCGATTTCGTCAGAACTGGCAATCATGCGCACTACGTTGTGGTGCGGACTGCTGAATGCCGCGCTGTATAACCTTAACCGTCAGCAGAGCCGGGTACGTTTGTTTGAAACCGGTTTACGCTTCCGCAACAGCGGATCACAGACCGAGCAGACCAAAATGCTCGCCGGCCTGGCGGTAGGCGCTTTGCATGCCGAGCAATGGGGGGAAAAAGCCCGTCATGTTGATTTCTTCGATGTCAAAGCCGATGTTGAAGCTTTACTGGCGCTGACCGGTACCACGGCGCAATTTACAGCCAGTGAGCATCCGGCGCTGCATCCCGGACAGTCTGCCCGCATCATTAATGACAATAGTGAAGACATCGGCTGGATGGGGATGTTGCATCCCAATCTAGAGAAACAGTTAGGTTTCGATAGTCCGGTATTCCTGTTCGAACTAGAGCAGGAAGCCGTGCTGGCCAGAAAAGTGCCTAAATTCGCACCGCTGTCGAAGTTTCCGTCGGTACGTCGCGATCTGGCTTTATTGGTTGAAGATAGTGTGTCGGCAGCGGCGATTGTCGATGCCATTCAATCTTGTAGTGACAGCCGGATTCGTGAGATTCAACTGTTCGACGTTTATCGTGGTCCGGGTGTTGCCGACGGCTACAAGAGCGTTGCTTTAAGTTTGATCTTACAAGAATTCACACAAACGCTTACCGATACTGAAATTGATGATATATTCCGTACAGTATTAGAGGTATTGGCAAGCAAACACAATGCAAAACTGAGGGATTAAGGGGCAATTATGGCGTTAACCAAAGCAGATATCGCTGAGCGATTGTTTGAAGAAGTAGGCCTAAACAAACGTGAAGCCAAAGAAATCGTTGAATTATTTTTTGATGAAATAAAAAAGGCTTTGGAAAGCGGAGAGCAGGTTAAAATCTCCGGGTTTGGAAAGTTTGAGTTGCGCGACAAAAGTGGTCGTCCCGGTCGTAATCCGAAAACCGGTGAAGAAATTCCCATCACTCCGCGTCGCGTTGTTACCTTTAGAACCGGTCAAAAACTAAAAGCCCGAGTAGAAGCGTATGCTGGAACCCAGTAACAATAATGAATTGCCAGTTATCCCGGCCAAGCGGTATTTCACGATTGGCGAAGTCAGTGATCTGTGTGCGGTTAAACCCCATGTTTTACGTTACTGGGAACAGGAGTTCAGTGAACTCAGTCCGGTCAAACGACGGGGTAATCGTCGTTACTATCAACGACATGACGTTTTGCTGATTCGTCAGATTCGTTCCTTACTCTACGAACAAGGCTATACCATCGGTGGTGCCAAAGTGCATCTGGTCAGTGATCATGCCAAAGAAGATACGATGCGCAGCAAACAGCTGATTCATCAAATGATCGTTGAACTGGAAGATATCCTTGAGTTGTTGCGGTAAAACATTGCGAATCATGATATGATTCGCCGCTTTCCAAAACGGTTGAATAGTTCGGGGCGTAGCGCAGCTTGGTAGCGCACTATACTGGGGGTGTAGGGGTCGTGGGTTCGAATCCCGCCGTCCCGACCAATTATTCATACACAAATGCTGTAACCCGCTAATCCCCCAGGTTAGCGGGTTTTTTTATATCCGAATTTTCAATCGTGTATTTGATAAAGTCCGGGTAACAAAACAGACCTTCATAGCGAGTGATGGATGATAACGGTATAACGGATGCTCATCTGCAATAACCCGGGACCTCGATTAATGTAATGGCGTCCGTTATAGTGAGGTCAGTAAAGGGTGTAGTCTGAGCCACTAAACGCATGGTGCCGTTTGTGCTGGCGTTCTTAAATAATCAGCTTGCTGTCTTTCTGCTAAACCACATCTGGTAAAGGCTTAGTAATATCTGAACCCCCATTGATAAGCCCATTAATGCACCGCTTAACACTACTACATAAGCAAAGCTCGAAATCGATTTGGTCAAAAACCAGGACACGATATCAAGCAGCATTGCCAGAAACGGAATTACCATAGCGATACGTTTGACATAAACATTAATCTCGCAAAGCAAAAATATTTTGCCGATAAAATACAAAATAAACGCAATGCCAAACAAATGAATATGTGACACCCTGACTAACGCAGGTAAAGAGGCGCCGCCGGAATGAGCAACCTCGGAGACGCCTTGATAACGGCTCAAATCAGGTAAGGAAGGATTAATCACAGGACTGTGACAAAAAATGCAATCCCGATTCAGAATAGGGGCTATTGTCTTTTCGTAGCCGTCTTTATCGGCTCCGTCATGAATCCATTTCAGAATGACTTCTTTATCGGATTTGTATTTAAGGT
>CAIUWU010000088.1 GCA_903902945.1 uncultured Pseudomonadota bacterium | reverse complement strand
GTGTTCCCGAATGTCGAAAAACTGCTGGCGCGACTGGATGGCATAAACGATGACTTGGCTTTCGCCGAATACCTGATTGAACATGCTGGCGTGGCGCTGGTGCCCGGCTCGGCCTTCGGCTGCCCCGGTCATATCCGCATTTCGATTGCCACCAGCATGGCCAATCTGCAAAACGCCCTGCAACGCATCAAGCAGGCGGTTTAAAAGGACTCCAGTTGTCTATGGTCTGGAAACCTCACGTCACGGTCGCGGCCATCATCGAGCGCGACCAGCACTTTTTAGTGGTTGAAGAACACACCGACCATGGCCGCGCATTCAATCAGCCAGCCGGTCATCTGGAAGCGGGCGAATCTTTGCTGGATGCGGTGAAACGCGAAGTGCGGGAAGAAACTGCTCGGGACTTTGAGCCGGAGGCACTGGTTGCGGTTCAGCTCTGGCGCAAATCGGAACAGCATCCGCAATTTCTGCGCTTTTGCTTTACCGGCAGCGTTTCCGGGCAGCACATGGATCGTCAACTGGATAGCGATATCATCGCCACCCACTGGCTAACTCGTAACCAACTGGCCGCCAACCCGGATACGTTGCGCAGCCCGCTGGTGTTACTGTCGATTGACGCCTATCTCGCAGGACAGCGTCATCCGCTTTCCCTATTACAGACTTTTCTTGACCTAGCATGAGCAAACACATCATCGTCGGCATGTCCGGCGGCGTCGATTCTTCCGTAACCGCATTAACCTTGCTCGAACAGGGTCACCGGGTCACCGGACTGTTTATGAAAAACTGGGACGAAGACGACGGCACTGAATATTGCACCGCCATGCAAGATCTGGCTGATGCACAGCAGGTTGCTGACACCTTAGGCATTGAACTAAAAACCGTCAATTTTGCCGCCGAATACTGGGACGAAGTCTTTGAAGTGTTCCTGTCAGAATTTAAGGCCGGCCGCACACCTAACCCCGACATCCTTTGCAACAAACACGTCAAATTCAAGGCCTTTCTGAACTACGCCATTGAAGACCTGGGAGCCGAATATATCGCCACCGGTCACTACGCGCGCGTCGCCGAACAGAACGGTGAGTTCAAACTGCTTAAAGGTCTGGATCCGAACAAAGAACAAAGTTACTTTTTATATGCCATGGGACAAAAAGCTTTATCCAAAACTTTGTTCCCGATTGGTCATCTGCACAAACCTGAATTGCGAGCCATCGCCGAACGTGCCGGATTCGCAAACAGCCGTAAAAAAGACAGTACTGGCATTTGTTTTATCGGCGAACGCAAATTCAGCGAATTTCTGAAGCGTTATCTACCGCATCAGCCCGGCGAGATGCGCACCCCGGAAGGCCAATATATTGGTCAACATCATGGCCTGATGTATTACACCCTAGGCCAACGCCAAGGTCTCGGTATTGGCGGCGTTAAAGATGCGCCTGATGAGCCGTGGTTTGTACTGGAAAAAGATCTGGACAACAATGTGTTGATTGTCGGTCAGGGCCATGATCACCCCTTAATGCTGCACAACACCCTGGAAGCCGGTCAACTGGACTGGTGCGGCAGCCAGCCGCCCGCTTTACCCTTACGCTGCGCCGCCAAAACCCGCTACCGCCAGCCCGATCAAACTTGCGTCATTGAAGCTTTAGATGGCGGCTTGCGGGTTAAAGTACGTTTTGATGAGGCACAACGAGCGATTACCCCGGGGCAGTCGGTGGTGTTTTATTTAGGGGATGAGTGTTTGGGTGGTGGGATTATTGAGGGTAAGTACAATGAGAATTGATACAATTCGGTTAATTAACTTTCGATGCTGGACAGAATATACATTACTGTTAACCAAACGTTTTACCTTGCTAATTGGTGAAAATGGTACTGGTAAAACTGCAATTCTAGATAGCATTGCCATAGCAACCGGTAGTTTTTTATTAGGGATTCCAAATTTAAGACCAAATGAAAAACGTCATATTACGCGGGATGACGAAAGATATAGCACGTTAATAATGGGGCAAACCCCCATAAAAGAAACTCAATACCAAACTATGGTTCGCGCAGAGGGTCATATCAATTCGATACCAGTAAACTGGGCTCGGTACAAGGATATAAGAACCAACCAACAAGACGCTAAAGAAATAATATCCATAGTAAAGAACCTAATTAAAGAAATAACTAACCCTAAAACAATACTTCCTGCAATTGCATATTACGGAACTGGAAGACTATGGAAACAATTAAAAGCTACTGAGAAAAAAACAAAGGGGCCTACATCCCGACTTGATGGCTATCAAGACTGTCTAAACCCAGCATCGGATCAAAAGCGATTTTTTATTTGGTTCAAGACTCAAGAAATTGCTGCGTTACAAAAAAAAGAACAAAGACATACATTAGAAGTTGTCCGAGAAGCAATTATTAAAATGATTCCAAATGCTAAAAATGCTTTTTGGGATTTAGATTGGGATGAGTTAATGATTGAAACTGAAATTCAAGACATACCTCAACAAATTCCTTTTCATCTCCTCAGCGACGGCTACCGCAATATGATCGGTATGGTTGCCGACATCGCCTACCGCATGGCTACCCTAAATCCGCAATTGGAAGCCGATGTCATCAAGCAAACTGAAGGGATTGTATTAATCGATGAAATCGATTTGCACTTGCATCCCCAATGGCAGCGTGAAGTAGTTGACCGTTTGTTAAAAACTTTTCCAAAAGTGCAATTTGTCGCTACCAGCCATTCACCGTTTATTATTCAATCGTTATATGGTCGTGACGATGTCTTGCTGTGGGATTTAGAAGAAGGAGCACCCGTTCCAATTGAAAGTGAACGCTTGTCTCCTTTACCCATGAGTTATTTCTCCTTCCCCATAATTAGTTGTGGCGCTGGTGCTGTAAAATTATTCCGAGCCTGTCTTATCGTCTTTACGACTTTTTGCGAGATAAATCAAGGCGCAGGCAGGAGCCGCTTGACTTTTGGCAACCCTTGCCATAATAATCCCACAATCCTCCCAGGGAAACACCCATGACGATAGCCCGTCACCAAGGATGACGAAAAGGAGACTGATTTTTAGATCTCCCCCGACCCCTGTTTGCC
>CAIUWU010000087.1 GCA_903902945.1 uncultured Pseudomonadota bacterium | reverse complement strand
GGTCGTCGCGACATTATTTAAAAGCCGATAAAGCCATTTTTTATCTGGCGGCATCAGTGTTGTTACTGGTCGGATTTCAAGGCTGGCTGGGTTCGGCGGTGGTCGCCAGTAATCTGAAGCCACTGATGATTACCCTGCACATGTTGCTGGCGCTGGTGATTGTGGCTTTATTGATTTATGCAATTGCTCGCTCACAAAAGCCATTGTTGCAGGCAATTGACAGCCACTGGTTGTCAGATCGCTTTGATACGGTCTTGAAAGTGGCGATGGGCATGACACTGTTGCAAGTAGCGATGGGAACCCAGGTGCGTGAAGCGGTTGATTTCATTGCTCATGAACATGATTACATCGACCGTCAATACTGGCGTGATAGCTTTCCGATCATTTTTTATGTGCACCGGTCGTTTTCTTCTCTGATTCTGTTTACCAATTTATGGCTGGCCTGGCAGATTTACCGTGAGGCGCGTCGTGATAACTTACTGTTCAAAATGGCGATTACGCTGGTGGTTCTGGTGGTCAGCGCAATTCTGGCCGGTGTTAGTCTCGACAGGCTGGGATTTCCTGCTGTAGCGCAACCCATTCATTTGCTGATGGCGAATCTGATTTTCGGTTGTCAGTTTTTTATCTTTATTTGTCGTAACTACTCAAAAAATAAAGCAAATTAATAGCCAGCCTGACAGGCTTTTCAGGACTTGATCACGTAATTACTGTACAATGCGCGACTTGCCAGCCGATCTGGCTGGCTGGTCTCTTTATTTCTACAGGTATTTTCAATGTCCGATAGCGTTTCAACGCCCTCCTTTAAAGATCTACAACTATCCACTTCCGTCCTGAAAGCACTGGAAAGTGTAGGTTACGAAACCCCCTCACCGATTCAGGCTCAAATTATCCCTTTCGTCATGGAAGGCCGCGATGTTTTGGGTCAAGCGCAAACAGGTACCGGTAAAACTGCAGCATTCGCCCTGCCGGTTTTATCCCGGTTGGATGTGGCTCAGAAAGATCCGCAAGTTCTGGTGCTGGCACCGACTCGCGAACTGGCGATTCAGGTGGCAGAGGCTTTTCAGCGTTATGCCTCGCATATCAAAGGCTTTCATGTATTGCCGATTTATGGTGGTCAGGACTATACCACCCAGCTGCGCCAATTGAATCGCGGCGCCCATGTCGTGGTGGGTACACCAGGCCGGGTCATGGATCACATGCGTCGGGGCACGTTAAAGTTGGATAATCTGAAAACCCTGATTCTCGACGAAGCCGATGAAATGCTGCGTATGGGCTTCATTGATGATGTGGAATGGATTCTGGAACAGACCCCTGCTAGTCGTCAGACCGCGCTGTTTTCTGCCACCATGCCGGTTGAAATCCGCAAAATCGCCCAGCAATATTTAAACAATCCCGAGCAAATCACCATTAAGGTGAAAACCGCTACTGCAGAAAACATCCGTCAGCGTTACTGGTATGTCAGCGGTCTGCATAAAATGGATGCTCTTACGCGGATTCTGGAAGCGGAAAACTTTGATGGCATGATTATTTTCGTGCGTACCAAAACCGCTACGATTGAGGTGGCAGAGAAACTGGAAGCGCGCGGTTTTTCGGCTTCTGCAATCAACGGGGATATGTCGCAAGCGCTCAGAGAACGGGCGATCGATAATCTGAAAAACGGCAAACTCGACATTCTGATTGCCACCGACGTTGCCGCTCGTGGTCTGGACGTTGAGCGGATCACTCACGTCGTCAACTTTGATATTCCTTACGATACCGAATCCTATATTCACCGGATCGGCCGTACCGGTCGTGCCGGTCGTAAAGGCGATGCGATCTTGTTTGTATCGCCGCGCGAAAAACGCCTGCTGGCCAATATTGAACAAGCCACCAAGCAGAAAGTTGAAGAAATGCAGCTGCCTTCAACCGAGTTTATTAACAATGCCCGGATTACCCGTTTCAAACAACGGATTACCGACACCCTGGCAGCCGAAGAATTAAGTTTCTTCCACCAGCTGATCAGTCAGTATCAGGTTGAGCACGATGTGCCGGCACAGGATATTGCAGCGGCACTGGCGAAACTGGTGCAGGGCGAAACGCCATTATTGCTGAAAGACAGCGGCAAGAAGCCCCGTAAAGATGCCGGTCAGGACAGACAGTCCGAGCGCAATTCATCATCAAAACCGCCTCGCGCTGAGAAGCGTCAGGTTGGTCAGGTGGCGATGGAGTTGTTCCGTATTGAAGTCGGCCGTAATGACGGTGTCAAACCCGGCAATATCGTCGGTGCGATTGCCAATGAAACCGGCATTGACGGCGATCACATTGCCCGAATCAAAATCGAGGAAAACTACAGTACCGTAGAGTTACCTGCCGGTATGCCCAAAGACCTGTTTCAGGCACTGAAAAAAGTCCGTGTGGCTGGCAAACCGCTGAATATTTCCCGTCATGATCCTGATCTGGTCAAGAAAGCCAAATCTAAAAAACGGATGTCATCGACTTCAGTCAAACGCAAAAAAGACTGATAGGCTACTCCCCCGCTGCCGATGTAGATGTTCAGTTAGGCTATAATGGCCGCCAATTTAACATCTACATCGCAAACACCATGAATTCACTTGCTATTGGCCCCATCATGATCGATGTTGAGGGTCACAGCCTCTCAGCATTAGACAAAGAAAAAATCGCACATCCCAATACCGGTGGCCTGATTTTATTCGCCCGCAATTACGAAAATCCTCAGCAAATCAAAGCTCTGATCAGCGATATTCGCGCCGCCAGAAACGGCGAGATTCTGATCGCCGTGGATCAGGAAGGTGGCAGAGTTCAACGCTTCCAGAATGGTTTTACCCGCTTACCGGCTGCAGCGGTTTATCAACAGCATCCTGATCTGGCTGAAGATGCCGGTTGGCTGATGGCAGCCGAATTATTAGCGGTGGGTGTCGATTTCAGTTTTGCGCCGGTGCTGGATGTCGATTGCGGTATCAGTCAGGTCATTGGTGATCGCTCGTTTTCCCGGCAAAGCGAGCAGGCTGCTGAGTTGTCATCCCGATTCCGGATCGGCATGAAGGCGGCCGGTATGGCTGCTACCGGCAAACATTTCCCCGGTCATGGCAGTGTTGCGCTGGATTCGCATTTGACCCTGCCTGAAGACCCCCGCGATTTGGCGGCGATTCGCCAGCACGATTTAGTGCCTTTCAAGCGCCTGATCGATGAAGGTCTGGAAGCGATTATGCCGGCGCATGTGGTGTATCCGTTACTGGATAAGATGCCAGCCGGCTTTTCGCGGTTCTGGTTGCAGGAGATTCTGCGCAGTGAGCTCGGTTTTGACGGGGCGATTTTCAGTGACGATTTGAGTATGGAAGGCGCTGCGATTGCCGGTGATTTTTGTGATCGTGCCC
>CAIUWU010000086.1 GCA_903902945.1 uncultured Pseudomonadota bacterium | reverse complement strand
TGCTGGGTGGTTACCGCCAGGGTTCTAACCCCTTGCTGCCGTTCCAGATGTGCCTGCCAGATCCGAGTGGCTTCGGGATCGGCCAAATCGGTTTTGTTCAGCACCCGGATAGTCGGTTTATCACCGCGCAAACTGGCCAGCATCGGATTCTGGCTGCTGTAAGGAATCCGGGCGTCGAGAATTTCTATCAGCACATCGACATCGGGCAAGGCGTATTTAATTTCCTTGCTGGCTTTGTGCATGTGCCCTGGGAACCACTGAATCTGCATGAACGCTTATCTCTCTTGTAAAAATTATTCAAATTCTGCTGCCGGTCGGGCTGTAAAGCGTCCGTAGCGCAGCAGAATCGACGGTAACAACAACAAATTCAGCAGCGTCGATGACACCAGCCCACCGACGATGATCGCCGCCATCGGCCCCATGATTTCCCGGCCCGGATTGTCGCTGTTAAAAGCAATCGGCAGCATTGCCAGCGCCGTGACCAGCGCCGTCATCAAAATCGACGGCAGCCGCTCCTGAGCACCGCGTACCGCAGTTTGCAATGACCATTGCTGCTGTTCATGATCGATCAGATGCTGATAATGCGAAATCAGCATGATGCAGTTGCGCACGGTAATGCCGAACAGGGTAATGAAGCCGACAAACGAACCCACCGATAACGTGGCGTTGCCAATCACCACCACCGCCACGCCGCCTAGCAGTGCAAACGGCAGATTGACCAACGTCAGCGCCACATTGCGGACACTGCCCAGCGCGATATAAATCAGTAGTAACACCCCGGCGCCGGCCAGCAAAGCATGCAAAATCAGTGCTTCACGGGCTTTGGCCTGTTCCAGCGCCGCACCGATCAATTCCGGATAACTGCCCTGCGGCCATTGCAGTTCGTGAACCACTTTCTGCTTCAGCTCGCTGATAAATTCATCCATGTCACGCTGATTGACATTACAAGTCACAGTCTGCACCCGCTGGGCACCCTGATGCAGAATGTTGTACCTACCTTCACCCTGTTTAATCTCGGCCAGCTGCCCCAGTAAAATTCGCTGTCCGTCCTGATTCTGCAATGGCACTTGCTGCAAAGATTCAATCTGGCTGCGCAAATCAGGCGCCAGCACCACGGCGACATTAAAAATCCGGTTGCCTTGCAGATTCTTGGCCACCACATGGCCTTCATAGGCAGTTTGCAGCGCCGACATCACTTGTGCCGGACTGATGCCGCGAAACTTCAGCAAATCCAGATTAAGCTCCACTTGCAACATTGCAGTGGCCGGCGGTGAACGTAGCTGCACATCATCGGCACCCGGCATCTCGCGCAGAATTTGTGCGACTTGTTGGGCTTTGTCATCCAGCACCGCGAAATCGTTGCCATAGATATTCACCACTACGGCAGCGGTATAACCGGAAATGGTTTCATCCACCCGCTCGGTCAGAAAGGTATTGGCTTCATAGTGAATTCCCGGAAAGGCATCCAGAATACGGCGCAACTGCTCCAGCACTTGCTGCTGCTCGCCGCCGGTCAAGGGTTTCAAGCGCACTTCATATTCGCTGTAATGACTGCCATAGGTATCGGCACCGCGTTCGGCGCGGCCGGCCCATTGCGAAACCGATTCGACACCGGCAAGCTGCAAAAACTGCTCGGTCAGCCGGCTGCCGACCCGAATCGACTCGGTCAGCGAGGTACCGGGCACGCTCTGGGTATGAACTATGAAATGCCCCTCGCGCAGTTCCGGCAGGAATTTATGATCCAGTTGCCAGAAACCGATCAGACCGACCGCACAGGCCACGATACTGCTAAGCATCACCGGCCGGAAATGGGCTACCAACCACAGCAGACAGCGCTGATAACGCGGTGTCAGCCAGCGAATCAATGGCGGATCAATCTCTTCCGGCAGCCGCTGCTGCAATAACAGATGACATAAGGCCGGTGTCAGCGTCAGCGCTACCAGCAAGGACATCAGAATCGCCAGGATGTAAGAATAACCCAGCGGCGCAAACAAGCGGCCGGCGACGCCTTCCAAGGTTAGCAACGGCACAAACACCAGGGCGACGATAAAACTGGCGTATACCACCGAGCTGCGCACTTCCAGAGAGGCTTTATAGATGACTCCCTGCAGACTCAACGGTTTAGGCAGATTCTGATTTTCACGCAGCCGGCGGAAGATATTTT
>CAIUWU010000085.1 GCA_903902945.1 uncultured Pseudomonadota bacterium | reverse complement strand
CCTTGGCGCGTTCGATATCCTGCTCGATCAGTTTGACCGAATGGTCTTTTTCCAACGCAATCGCCAGCCGTTTGCCGACATGGCCGCCGCCGGCCAGCATGATGGATTTGATCGGTGATTCCAGTTTGTGCAAATCCAGCAGGGTTTTATGCACTTTATCTTTAGGGCAGACGAAAAACACTTCGTCACCGGTGGCAATCACTGCTTCGCCGTTGACTTCGATGGCTTTGCCGTCACGGAAAATGGCGGCGATGCGAATCATGCCGTCAGCCAGTTTTTCTTTGACGACATGAATGCGTTTGCCGGTCAGAAAGCCGGTGGCGGCAACCCGGATCGAGAATAAACGGATCAGGCCATCGGCAAATTCAGAAACATGCAGAGCGCCAGGATATTTGATCAGGTTATGAATGGCTTCGGTGACCACCTGTTCCGGGCTAATCACAATATCGATGCCGCCTGGCTCAAACAGTTCCGGGTGATTGAGAAAGTCGATGGCGCGGACCCGGGCAATGGTCTTGGGTTTGCTGAACAGGGTATTGATCACCTGACAGGCCAGCATATTGGTCTCGTCGCGGTCGGTGACGGCAATCACCATATCGGCATCTTCGATACCCGCCTGTTTGAGGGTACTCGGCTGGGCGGCATTGCCTTCGACGGTGGCGATGTCCAGGCGTGCTTTCAGCGCAGTCAGCAGTTGCGGCTTTTTGTCGATGACGACGATGTCATTTTCTTCACTGGCTAAAGCTCCAGCGACCGATGAGCCGGTAATGCCGGCACCTAGTATCACGATTTTCATAAAAATTCTGCAGGGAGATGAATTGAATTTTTGCGGGTTACCGGGGAGTTTTATCAGTGCCGTCGGGTAGGTAATCAAGCTGGCGGATTATACGCCGATAGCCGGTCTTGTCTAGGTTTTAACAGGCTTGTCAGCCCGGCAAGCGCGGATGGGCGGTCTTGTTTTCTGGTCACACTCGCCTGATAACGTTTATAATCGCGAACTTTGTTTCACTCACTCTCTGGAAGTAACATGCTGGGTAAGCTGGTTAAATTAGTTGTTGGTAGCCGTAACGACAGGTTAATTAAGAAAAAGCGCAAGCTAGTCAAAAAAGTCAATGCGCTTGCTACGGAATATGAAAAATTATCCGATGAAGCCCTAAAAGCTAAAACTCTGGAGTTTCGTGAGCGTCACAGCAAGGGTGAAAGCTTGGATCATTTGCTCCCGGAAGCCTTTGCTGCGGTGCGCGAGGCGTCGACCCGGGTATTTGGCATGCGCCATTTCGATGTGCAGCTGATCGGCGGTATGGTGTTGCATGATGGCAAAATTGCCGAAATGAAAACCGGTGAAGGTAAAACCCTGATGGCAACGCTGGCGGCGTACCTGAATGCCTTGTCGGGCAAAGGTGTGCATGTTGTGACGGTCAATGATTATCTGGCCCGGCGTGACGCAGAAACCATGGGCAAGCTCTACAGCTATCTGGGCCTGACCACTGGTGTGATTGTCAGCGAACTGACCCAGGAAGAACGCAAAGTGGCTTATGCCGCCGATATCACTTACGGTACCAATAATGAATTTGGTTTTGACTACCTGCGTGACAACATGGCTTTCAGTCTGGACCAGAAAGTTCAGCGCGAACTCAACTTTGCCATTGTCGACGAGGTGGATTCGATTCTGATCGACGAAGCCAGAACCCCGCTGATCATTTCCGGTCAGGCCGAAGGCGATACCGATATTTATCTGAGAACCAATCAGATCATTCCCCACCTGACCAAGCAGGAAAAAGCCGAAGATCCTGAGTTACAGGACAAAATGCCCGGTGATTATTCTGTAGATGAAAAAAGCCGTCAGATTCATTTAACCGAAGCCGGTTATGAGCGGGTAGAACATTTATTGTCCGAGATGGGCATGATGGTCGAAGGTTCCAGTCTTTACGACGCCGCCAATATCCGCCTGATGCATTATCTGAATGCTTCGTTGCGGGCTCATGTCCTGTTCCAGAAAGACGTCGATTATGTGGTAGTCAATAATCAGATCATCATTGTTGACGAATTTACTGGCCGGATGATGCAAGGTCGCCGCTGGTCCGATGGTCTGCATCAGGCGGTCGAAGCCAAGGAAAATGTTACCATTCAGCACGAAAACCAAACTCTGGCCTCGATTACTTTCCAGAATTACTTCCGTCTCTATCACAAATTATCCGGTATGACCGGTACTGCCGATACCGAGGCGTTCGAGCTCAACAAAATCTATGGTCTGGAAGTGGTGGTAATTCCTACCCACAGACCGATGATTCGTAAAGATATGGGCGATCTGGTCTATTTGTCGGCCCGTGAAAAATACAACGCGGTTATCGAAGATATCAAAGACTGCGCCCAGCGTGGTCAGCCGGTGCTGGTCGGTACCACGTCGATTGAAAACTCCGAGCTGATTTCCACGATGCTGAATCAGCAGGGCATTGCTCACGAAGTATTGAACGCCAAACAGCATGAGCGTGAAGCGCACATCATCGAAAACGCCGGCATGCCTGGTGCGGTGACGATTGCCACCAACATGGCGGGTCGGGGTACCGACATTGTGTTGGGGGGTAACCTGAGTGCCGAACTGGCCAAGCTGGGTGAAGACGCTGCTGAAGCCGACAAACAAAGCGTGATTGCTGCTTGGCAGCAACGCCATGATCAGGTGGTCGCTAGTGGTGGTCTGCATGTGATTGGCTCCGAACGCCATGAATCGCGCCGAATCGATAACCAGTTGCGTGGCCGTTCCGGCCGTCAGGGTGATCCGGGTTCCAGTCGTTTCTACCTGTCTTTGCAGGATGATCTGATGCGGATCTTTGCTTCTGATCGGGTGGCAGGTCTGATGCAGAAACTGGGAATGCAGGAAGGCGAGGCTATCGAGCATCCTTGGGTTACCCGGTCTATCGAGAGCGCTCAGCGCAAGGTGGAAGGTCGTAACTTCGATATCCGTAAAGAAATTCTGGCTTATGACGATGTCGCCAACGATCAGCGCAAGGTGATCTACAGTCAGCGTAATGAGCTGATGGCGGCGGATGACATCAGTGACATCATTAACGCGATTCGTGCCGATGTGCTCAATGACGTGATTTCCCTGTTCATTCCACCGAAAACCATGGAAGAGCAATGGGATATTCATGGTCTGGAACAGCATCTACAGCAGGAATTCAATTTGCATTTGCCGCTGACGACGCTGTTCGAGCAGGACAAATCGTTGAATGAGCTTAAAATCCGCCAGCTGATTATTGAGAAAGCAGAGCAGGAAAGTCTGTCCAAGGAAGAAGCCGTCAGTCCTGAAGTGCTGCGTCACTTTGAAAAATCGGTGATGCTGCAAGTGCTGGATAACAGCTGGAAAGAACATCTGGCGGCAATGGATCATCTGCGTCAGGGCATTCATTTCCGGGGTTATGCGCAAAAAGATCCTAAACAGGAATACAAGCGCGAGTCATTCCAAATGTTCAGTGATCTGCTGGGGCACATCAAAGCCGAAGTGGTTTCGATTCTGGCCCGGGTGCAAGTCAGTCGTGAAGAAGATGTGCAGGCGATTGACGAGCAACGCCAGCAACAGCCGCAGGATATGCATTATGAACACGCCGAGGCTCATTCAGCTTATGAGCCCGATCCTGTTTATCAACAACCTGAAGCAGAGGTAGTGGTAGAAGCGGTCGCACCCGCAGCAGCCGAGCAGCCTTTTGTCAGGGAAGGTGACAAAATCGGTCGCAACGATCTGTGTCCGTGCGGTTCCGGCAAGAAATACAAGCAGTGTCACGGGCAGATCAAATAATTGATCGACACTCCAATCAAGGGCTGGCTATGTTCAGCCCTTTTTTTTGCCTGTAGCGAGCCAAGCTCCCCAATACAGTGCGTTTGCACAGCTCAAACAACCTATTTGGTGCAAGTGTGCTGACGGCGGCGGTGATAGGTGCTTGAATTATCGATTGCTGGAGCTGGCATAGCTTTTGCTGCACTCAAGGCATGAATACGATGCCTAAAAAAACCACTTTTAATGAAATGCATGCCGACGATGGCAGTGTCCGTGAAATCTATCAGCAATACGCTGCCTGGTTAGCGACCCTGCCGGAAGGGACGCTGGAGCGTAAAACTGCCGAAGCCGAGTTGCTGTTCCGGCGACTGGGAATCACTTTTGCGGTGTATGGCGAAGCGGCCGGATCGGAGCGTTTAATTCCTTTTGATGTTGTTCCGCGCATTTTTGGTGCCGAAGAATGGCGACGCCTTGAGCAGGGCATTAAGCAGCGGGTCAAGGCGCTGAATGCTTTTCTGCATGATATTTATCATGATCAGGAAATCATCAAGGCGGGCATTATTAGCGCCCATCAGGTGTTGGACAACGCCATGTACCGGCCAGAAATGCAGGGTGTGGATTTGCCGAATCAGGTCTACGCCCACATTGCCGGTATCGACCTGGTGCGTGTCGCCCAGAACGATTTTTATGTGCTGGAAGACAATCTCAGAACACCGTCCGGCGTCTCCTACATGCTGGAAAACCGCCGCACTATGATGCGCTTGTTTCCGGAACTGTTCGCCAATCATACGGTCGAGCCGGTTGAGCACTATCCGCAGATGCTGCTCGATACCTTGCGTGAAGCGGCGCCGAGTCATGTCAGCAATCCGGTAATCGTGGTGATGACACCGGGTGCTTATAACAGTGCCTACTTTGAACATGCTTTCCTGGCCAGTCAGATGGGCGTAGAGCTGGTCGAAGGGCAGGACTTGTTCGTACAGCACAATAAGGTTTACATGCACACCACCGAAGGTCCGCAGCAGGTGCATGTGATTTATCGCCGGGTCGATGATGATTTTCTCGATCCGCTGGCCTTCCGTCCCGATTCAGCGCTGGGGGTGCCGGGCTTGCTATCGGCTTATTGCAGCGGCAATGTAGTGCTGGCCAATGGTGTAGGCACCGGCGTTGCCGATGATAAATCGACTTATCTGTATGTGCCGGACATGATTCGTTTCTATCTGGGCGAAGCACCATTGCTATCCAATGTGCCGACCTGGCGCTTGAGTGAAGCCGATGACCTTAAATACGTGCTGGATAATCTGCCGGAACTGGTGGTTAAGGAAGTGCAGGGCTCTGGAGGTTACGGCATGCTGGTGGGGCCCACCAGCTCGAAAGCTGAAATCGAAGCCTATCGGCAACGGATTCTCAGCGAACCGGCTAATTTTATTGCCCAGCCTACTCTGGCGCTGTCGAACTGTCCGACGCTGGTCGAATCTGGAGTTGCGCCACGCCATGTCGATTTGCGGCCTTTTGTGCTAAGTGGCAAGCAGGTCAGACTGGTGCCCGGGGGGTTAACCCGGGTCGCGCTGACCGAAGGCTCACTGGTGGTCAATTCGTCACAGGGTGGCGGCACTAAAGATACCTGGGTACTGGAGGATTAATATGTTATCGCGCACGGCTGACAATTTATTCTGGATGGCCCGACATATCGAGCGGGCTGAAAACACCGCCAGAGTGCTGGATGTGGCACATCGTTCATCGTTATTACCGCTGGATCTGGACGGCAGCGAAGCCTATTTATGGTATGCCCCGCTCAATATCACCGGCTGTGCTCAGGGTTATGAAGAAAAATACGGCCTAGCTCGTTCTGAAGCGGTTACCCGTTATATGGCGCTCGATCCGGAAAATCCTTCCAGTATTTACAGTTGCCTGAAAATGGCGCGGGAAAATGCCCGGGCAGTGCGGGGCGCAATTACCTCTGAAATGTGGGAAATCATTAACGCCACCTGGCTGGAATTGAACCGAAAGGTAGCCAGTGACATCAGTCATGAGCAATTTCCTGAGTTCTTTGAATGGGTCAAAGACCGTTCACATCTGTTCCGTGGCGTCACCTTGGGGACCATTCTCAAAGACATTGCGCTGAGTTTTATCAAACTCGGTACCTTTCTGGAGCGTGCCGACAACACCGCCCGGATTCTGGATGTGAAATACCATATTCTGTTGCCCAGTGTGAATGACGTTGGCGGGGCGGCGGACTATTACCAATGGGGATCCTTGCTGAAATCGGTCAGCGCCTTTGAAGCCTACCGCAAAACCTATCGCGATGTGATTTCACCGCAACGGGTAGCCGAATTGTTGATACTGCGTGATGATATGCCCCGTTCCTTGCATGCCTGCATGAATGAAGTCGAGTCGGCGCTGATTGACATCAACGGGGCATCGGGACGTGAAGCCAGACGTCGTGCCGGGGAGCAGCATGCGGATTTGCATTTTGGCCGGATCGAAGATGTGATTGCTCAGGGTTTACATGAGTATCTGAGTCGTTTTCTGGTACAGACCGATCTGCTGGGGCAAGAGATACGCAAAGCCTACTTATCTTGTCGCGATTATTCTGAATTTTTCATTCAGCCTTTGCGCTCGGTGCAAATGCAATAACCCGAAAAATCTCTATGACTTACTGTATAGCTTTAAAACTCGAAGCAGGGATGGTGTTTGCTTCTGATTCAAGAACCAATGCCGGTATTGATCAGGTAGCCTGTTTCAAAAAAATGCGTTCTTTCGTCAGACCAGGCGACCGGGTGATTACCATCATGAGTTCCGGCAATCTGTCCATCACCCAGAATGCCATTAATCTGCTGGAACAACAGGGCAGGCATGCCGAATTGCGCAACCTTTGGAATGTAGAATCACTGTTTGATGTCGCCCAGCTATTGGGCGAATGTCTGCGCGAAGTCCGTCAGCACGATGGTGTGTTTCTGGCTCAGAACAATGTCGATGCCAGTGCCAATTTCATCGTTGGTGGACAGATTCAGGGTGAGCCGATGCGCTTGTTTCTGGTTTATGCCGAAGGTAATTT
>CAIUWU010000084.1 GCA_903902945.1 uncultured Pseudomonadota bacterium | reverse complement strand
TAACACAAACGACTGGCCATTGGTGTTGACCAAAAATGTGTCATTAATTAAGCCATTGCCGAGTGGCTCAATGCCGAGAATGGTTTGTTGTTGGGCAAATTGCTCGGCAATGGTGCGTAATTCGGCTGTCATTAGACGCTGAGTTGTTGCTGTAATAAACGCAGGGCTTGACCGCGATGGCTTAAAGCGTTTTTCAGTTCTGGCGCAAGTTGTGCTGAGCTGCATTGATGCTCTGCCACCCAAAATACTGGGTCATAACCAAAGCCATTTTCACCCACCGCATGATCGAGAATTAGCCCTTCCCAAACCCCTTGAGCAATAATCGGCGTTGGATCTTCGGCGTGACGTAAATACACCATCACGCAAATAAATCGCGCGGTGCGTTGAGCAAATGGCACGCCGTGTAATTCAACTAATAGTTTTTCCAAATTTGCCTGGTCGCTGGCACCAACGCCGGCATAACGCGCTGAAATCACCCCTGGCGCACCGTTTAGGGCATCAACCACTAAGCCAGAATCATCGGCAATCGCCGGACGCTGACAATGTAAGGCAGCGTTGCGGGCTTTTATAATCGCGTTTTCGACAAAAGTGGAGCCGGTTTCTTCCGGCTCGACGACTTTAAATTGTGATTGCGGCAGGATTTTGTCGTTTTGCAAAATCGCTTGAATCTCGCGGATTTTGCCCAGATTGCCGCTGGCTAAAACAATTTCACTCATGCTAATGCGTGTTTGGCTTCGATTAAAGCTTGTTGTTGTTTTTCGATTAACTGATTGATGCCATGTTCAGCGAGTTCCAGCATGGCATTCAGCTCGTCTTTTCTAAAAGCGTGGCCTTCGGCAGTGCCTTGTACTTCAATAAATGCACCGGCTTCGTTCATCACGACGTTCATATCGGTTTCAGCGCGGCTGTCTTCGGCATAATCCAAATCTAACACTGGCACACCGTTAAAAATCCCCACCGATACCGAGCCAACATGACCATGTAACGGGTTGGTTTTGATTTTTTTGCTTTTTAATAATTGTTCAACTGCCAGGCTTAAAGCCACAAAGCCGCCGGTGATTGATGCCGTGCGAGTGCCGCCGTCGGCTTGAATCACATCGCAGTCAATGGTAATGGTGTTTTCGCCCAAGGCTTTTAAATCAATCGCGGCCCGTAACGAGCGGCCTATCAAGCGTTGAATTTCCAAAGTGCGGCCACCTTGTTTACCGCGACCAGCTTCTCTGTCCATCCGGCTGTGGGTTGAACGTGGCAACATGCCGTATTCTGCCGTCACCCAGCCTTCGCCTTTACCTTTTAAGAAGCGTGGGACGCTGTTATCAACGCTGGCGGTACATAACACCCGAGTGTCGCCAAATTCGACTAAAACCGAGCCTTCGGCGTGTTTGGTGTAATGGCAGGTAAAGCGAATTTCACGCAGTTGATCAGGATTACGGCCGCTTGGTCTCATTGATGCTCTCGTCTTAATAAAAAATCTCGGCATTATACGGGCTTTGGGTGGGGATTCGGAATTGGTGAGGGTGGGATTGCTTGGGACTGTTAATTTAAAGGCATTAACTTCAATGCATCTGTAGGCGATAAAACTTGAAGATTCATAAGTAGTAAATCCTGATCACCGGTAATTAACCACGGTGTTTTAGCTGTTAATGCCGCATGAATAAATTTGTCATCGTCTAGGTCGCGGGAAAATGTTTGCTGTTCAATATCGTTCGTTACAGTAACCCAATAAGCGATTGCCGAAATATCGTGTAGTAATTGTTTGCGATGATCTATTGAAATGTAGCGATCAAATTTCGGGCGATATAAGCGTTCCTGTAATTCGGCAAAGGTTGTTGATGAGAATACCGGTTGGCCTGTTTCTAGTAATGCTTGAAGCAATAGCGCGGGTGAT
>CAIUWU010000083.1 GCA_903902945.1 uncultured Pseudomonadota bacterium | reverse complement strand
TCTGCTGGTGACCGGGATCGGTATCACTAGTCACCGCCTCCTGCAAATCAGCTACTGCCTGCTGCAATACCGCGACACTGGGTTTCAAGCCTAAATGGCTGTTGACCGTACGCGGATACGCCGCCAACAACTGACCGCGCAAACGCGGCAGCACACTGGCCAGCATCATTAGCGCTAGCCCGATGCCAAACATCGCCACTGCCCTGCGTCTCACCGGCCTACACTGCCGTGTTAGTGGTGGTAATAATTGTTATAACGGCCATAGTGGTAATAATGACCGGAATCGTAATAACCGTAACGACCGTACTGACGCATATTGATTTTTTGAATCACGCTGCCGACCACATTGCTTTTGCCATCCCGCTCCAGCAAATGCAAAGCACTACTGATCACTTTTTTGGGCGTGCTATCCCAATTGATCACGAACAGGGTTTTATCCACCAGATGACTCAATACCCGAGAATCAGGCACCGCCATCACCGGCGCCGAATCCATGATCACCAGATCGAAGCGCTCGCGCAGCTGTTTAATAATGTTGCGCATCCGTTTCGATGCAAATAAATCAACCGGGTTGATATAGCCCGCCTTACCACGCAGTAAAAACATCAGACCGGTGGCAGCATCTTCGATTAATACATCCTCCAGCGTCAGGTCATGATTGCTCATCAGATCGGTCAGACCCAGCTGGCCTTTTTCATAGCCAAAAGCCTTACCAATGGCCGGTTTGCGCAAATCGGTTTCGATCAACACCACTTTCTGGCCGGATTTAGCTGAATAGCGGGCCAGCATGGCGGACAGAGTGGATTTACCTTCGCTGGGCACCGACGAGGTTATCAAGACGGTTTTGACATCATCATCAGGGTTGAGCAGGCTTAGCGAAATCCGCAGCGTATTGATGGCTTCGGCTAATGCCGATTGCGGCTTGGTAATCAGATAATCCTGAATTGACTCGCCTTCTTCCTGCAGCAAGGGAATCAAGCCCAGCGTCGGCAGATTGAACAATTGCTGAATCTGTTCCGGCGACCGCACCCCGGGATTGAGCATTTCCACCACCACTACTACGATCAAGCCGATCAACAATGAAATGACAACACTCAGCAAGCGAAACTTATTGGTATCGGGAAACGAAGGCCCCAGCGGCACTTCGGCTTTGGAAATCACCCGCGCTTCGGCTTGTTCGATGCCTTGAGTGGAACTGGTTTCTTTAAAACGGCCTAGAAAGGTTTCGAACATGGCCCGATTGGCAGCCGATTCGCGCTCCAGAGTTCTTAGTTGCACCAGTTCGTGATTATCTCTGCTGGTCATGCCGGTCAACTGCCGCAAACTGCCTTCCAAGGCTCGCTCGCGAGCTCTGGCCAGATCCATGGCATTGCGCAGGGTTGCGGTAATTTTGCTTAAATCGGCGCGCATCTTTTTCTTGATATCTTCAATTTCGGCATGCATTTGCACCATCTTCGGGTGTCGGGGGCCATATTCGACCAGCATTTCCGAATACTTGCGTTCTATTTCCGCTTCCTGAGTTCTGAGACTGCTGATCAACGGTGAATTCAGCACATCGACCACGCTGTCGATATCACCACCGCTGCGGGCAATGGTTTCGACTTGCTGATACTTGGCTTCGGCTTCGGCACGCAGGGTGCGAGCGGCAATCAACTGACCGTTGATGTCATTTAATTGTTGCTGATTGACGCCAAGGTCCTTGCCTACTTCGATCAGATTGTGTTCCTTGCGATATTGCTCTACGGCAAATTCGGAGTCTTCTACTTTTTGCTTCAGATCTGCCAACTGATCGTTAAGCCAGTCGGTGGCTTTTTTGGTGGCTTCGAACTTGGCTTCCAGCTGGCCGACGATATATTTATCGGCAATCGCATTGGCAATTCTGGCGGCCAGTTTGGGATCTAATGACTCGTAAGCAACAGTGATGACTTGCGAACCCCTGATAGGGGTAACGGTAAGCTTGCTTAAAAAGGCATCAATCAGCGCAGTGCGTTTTTTATTGGCGGCATCTTCTTCATTACCGGTATCGAAGGCTTCGCTGCCGGAAGCCTGTTTCCAGGAGTCCGGAATCCAGTTGGAAGGCTTGTATTGATCCAAAAAGCCGGGACGTTTTAACTCCGGATTGAATTCCGAATATTGCTCAAGATGCAAGCTATTGATGACTTTATGTGCCAGTTCACGCGACTTTAAAACCTCAATTTCACTGAGCAACGCTTTATCATCCTGACTGATTTCCGAAACCACTTCCTGAATATTGACCACTTTTTGCGCCTTGATCCCGATCAGGATCTGGGTGGTGGCGGTATAACGCGGTGTCAGTTGATAGACCAGCAAAGTGCTGATTACCAATACCGTCAACACCACAATCGCCAGCAAACGCCGTCTCAACCACAGACTTTGCAAAATATTTTTTACAGCATCTTCATCAGCCCCCCCTTGCATGACATCGCTTTCGCGAAGGGCTGCTTCATATGAATAGGCGTAAGAATCTGAACTCACAAATTACCTGCTAGCATATTGGATGGAATAAGAGATGGCATTTAAAAATAACGCTCTTCGATGTGAATAATGTCACCGGGCTGGACTTTGTCTTCCATGTTGAAGCGCAGCTCCTGTTTTTTATCGTTGACGATACGGGTGACAATCACATGATCTTCCTTGGCCCGGGTGGTAAAGCCGCCGGCGATAGCTACCGCATTCAAATAAGTCATGCCGTCGACAAAGGGATAAGACTGCGGGCTTTTCACTTCACCAAGAATGTAAAAAGGCCGGAAATTCATCACCTGTACGCTAACCCGGGGATTGATCAAATAATCAGGCCGCAGTTTGTTGATAATCGCCTCTTCGAGCTGTTTCAGGGTTAAATCCTTGGCATGGATATCGCCAATTAGCGGAAAGGCAATATTACCGGCACCACTGACGGTGTATTCGCCGGATAAATCCTGCTGATTAAATACCGTAACTCTGACCAGATCACCGGAGCCCAGTTTATAGGTCCCGGCCGCGATAGCCGCTATGGTGGCAGCTGCGCTATCGCCGGTTTCGCTGTTTTCAGCCCAAACCAATCCGGCATAAGCCATTAAAAGCAAAGCCCACAAAGCTCTGCAGTTAAACCGACGCATCAATATCATCTATAAGCAATATGATTAACAATTAAAAACGGGCATTGATATCCAGCATCACCTGCTGCACATCGTAACTAGTGCCGTATATATTGGAGTTCCGCGAGTTGTAGGTGTAATTCAGACCCGATGACACATAATCATTAAAGGTGTATTTGGCACCCACTTGACCGCGATAGACCTGCTCTTGCCGCGCCTGACCAGCGGAACTCAGCGTCATATATTCGTTATTCATGATGCCGCCGCTCAAGCTAATCTTAAGCTTACGCAACAAATCATGATCTACATTCAGCATTAAACTGGCGGTTTTGATACCACTAACATTTTTCTGGGTGGTTTCGCGAATATTATAAGAAGCATCCAAGCCAACTTTAGTCAGGGAAGTAACCTGCCAGTCCAGACTAGCATCACCAGTAATACCACCAATACTTGGTAAGCTCGCATCTTGATATTGACGATGCATATAACCAACGCCAATACTAGCTTTAAGCAAATCAGTCAAATCAACGGCAATCCCGCCTAAACCACGATAGCCGGTCGAGCTACGATTGAATCCGTTGGCTGTTGGATTTGTGGGATCATAAACCCCGTTACTGTAAACAAGGCCGTCATAATCGACCTGGTTGTACATGACTTTGACGAACGCTTCGTAGCCACTAAATAACTCATAACCCAAACGTAACGAGGGCTCATACTGCCAGCGGTTACGGGACATCATTTGCAATGTGATTCCCTCAGAAGTAGAGACATTTTCATAGTCAAACCGCCGACCATCAAAACCTGCTTCTAATGACACCCGGTTGAATTTTTGATGAAACAGACCGTTAAATTCTTTTTTATCGTAAAAAGTACGCCCTAATCCTAAGGCCTGATCCGGTGACCCGCGGCCCTCATGCAAATAACCGTAATTTAAAAATCCTGT
Source organism: uncultured Pseudomonadota bacterium (assembly GCA_903902945.1). Lineage (GTDB taxonomy): Bacteria > Pseudomonadota > Gammaproteobacteria > Methylococcales > Methylomonadaceae > Methylomonas. The sequence goes on along the minus strand of CAIUWU010000083.1, from coordinate 352 downwards.
TAAATAACTGTCACGGCTAATATCCAGCTTGCCATCTAGTTTGGCCATAATATCGTGATAGTTATTGGCATCCGACTGGGTGCCATATTCGGCGATATCAGTATTAATGTTTAAGCCCAGCTTATGGCGATTCCAGTTAGATACTGCTGCCAGACCCGGTTTGAAATGATTGACATAGCTACTGACAATCCCGCCAACCGCTTCATCTCTGTAATACATATTGTCGATATATTCCGCAGTATTGGTATACGACGGTTGCAGATAAAAGCCGCCGGCATGCATACCCAGCGCCTCAGCATTAACAGCGGCAGGCACTAACAAACTACTGATTGCCAGCGCCAAACTTGATTTT
>CAIUWU010000082.1 GCA_903902945.1 uncultured Pseudomonadota bacterium | reverse complement strand
TCCCTTTGGAGACAATGGTGCTACGGGTGTTTTTACCGATATGGATCATTTTGGTACCGGTATCGGCCTGTTGCAGATTATTGGTCAAAGCTACCGAATAAAATTCGCCAATCGAATCATCGCCGATCAATACACAACTCGGATATTTCCAGGTAATCGCCGAACCGGTTTCGACTTGTGTCCAAGACACTTTAGATTGGTAGCCACGGCATTCGGCGCGTTTGGTGACAAAGTTATAAATACCGCCGACGCCGTCTTTGTCGCCGGGATACCAGTTTTGCACTGTCGAATATTTGATAGTGGCATTATCCAGCGCCACCAGCTCCACAACCGCAGCGTGTAACTGATTTTCGTCGCGCATCGGCGCAGTACACCCTTCCAGATAAGAGACATGCGAACCTGCGTCAGCAATAATCAGAGTGCGCTCGAATTGCCCGGTGTTGGCCGCATTGATACGGAAATAAGTCGACAATTCCATCGGGCAACGCACACCTTTGGGAATATAGACAAACGAACCGTCGGTAAACACCGCAGAATTGAGCGCGGCGAAAAAATTATCACCGACCGGCACTACCGTGCCCAGATATTGCTGAACCAGTTCCGGGTAATCACGTAATGCTTCAGAAATCGGGCAGAAAATCACGCCGGCTTCTTTGAGTTTGCCTTTAAACGTCGTGGCAACCGACACACTATCGAATACGGCATCGACAGCAATCCCGGCCAGACGTTCTTGTTCATCCAGCGGAATACCGAGTTTTTTATAGGTTTCCAGCAATTCAGGATCGACTTCATCCAGACTTTTGGGACCATCTTTTTTGGATTTGGGCGCCGAGTAATAGCTAATGGCTTGATAATCGATAGGATCGATATTCAACTGCGCCCAGTCAGGTGATGGCATGGTCTGCCAATGCCGGAAAGCTTTGAGGCGGTATTCGAGCATGAATTCCGGCTCATTTTTGATTTTGGATAATTTACGAATGACCTCTTCATCTAAGCCGGGCGGAAAAGTATCAGCTTCCAGCTCGGTGACAAAACCTTGTTTGTATTCTTGGCTGATCAGGTTTTCAATTTCTTGGGTACTGTTTGACATGACAGGCCTGAAGTTAACGGAATAATCGGGAAACGGGGATGGTGATTTCATGCGGTGGCTGACTGGGCATGATCATGTCAGCCAGTGTCACTGATTCCAGCGCCTGAGAAACACGCTGATTAAGCAGATGCCAGTTGCCCTGAATTCGACAGCCGCTGGCTTGTTCACAACTTTTGTGGGAAACACTGCATTCAGTCAGCGCAATAGGACCTTCGAGAGCGCAGATCACACTGGCGACAGTGATTTTTTCTGGCGCTCTGGCCAGCGTATAACCACCTTTAGCACCACGAGTAGAGGCCAAAACCTTAGCATTAACCAGAATCTTGAGAATCTTACTGGCGGTGGGCTGGGCAATACCGGTTGCTTCGGCAATTTCCAGTGCGCCATGCACACGACTGTCATCTTTAGCCATATAGCTCAAGATGACAGTTGCATAGTCGGTTAATTTACTGAGTTTTAGCATGACTCTCCCTCGTTAATGAGCACCATTTTAGTACTAATTAATTCCCGAGTAAAGCCGTCGGTTTTTTTAACAGGGAAATTTGCTGGATTAAGCCTTACCAGCGATTGGGATTAAGCAACTCGGTAAACGGAATACCGCCGAGAATCACTTTCAGCATCCAGGCGTCGGTGGGTGCGGTCCAACCATGACCAATACCGACATGAAAACGATAATTGCCGGCCGACACATCAGTAACCAGATAGGTGGTATGCCCTTGTTCGCGTCCGGGGGCAAAATGATTCAGATCACCAAAATCAGCGTAATGTTCTACACCCATATGCACGTTTTCCATTACCTGCCGTGTCACTTTCAAGCCCGGCGACAGCACCGGCATCTGACTGCGTCCGGTCAAATCCAGCTCCATGTTCGGGTTGAGCGAGATCAGCCAGTCACCGCTGTAATGACCAATAATGGGCCGAATCTCCATACCCACCGGCTGTTCTGAGTAGCGTTTGGGCACATGGCCGATTTCTATGTTGAGGCCATAGAACAACTCGGGTTGATCGGCATTCATGAACTTGACCCGCAGTTTGGCGTCATCAAGATAGGTTGAACCGGTAGCAGGATTAACACTCATCGGCAAATACAGGCCCAGCTCGATATAGCGGGTCAAACCGTAGGAAAACTCAGGTGTAAAAGCCAGATTGCCATCGGGCGGCAACTCACCGGGATAATCAGGCGTCTTGCGCCCGTTGATGACATAGTTGCTGTGCATTTCCAGCCCGAATTGCCCGGGCTGGTTGATACTCATGTCATAGACCTGAATTTCATCATAGGCACCGGCCTGATTAACCGACAGAAGCGCAATAATAAGAAAAGCACAAAACCAGATACCCTGAACTCGCCATGAATGAAACTCACCGCAATTTGATAGTGTCATGATTAAGAGTGGAAAACAAATAATGGGATGCAGTATATGCAAACCACCCCATAAATGCAAATCATTCTCATTGGTGCAAATACTGGCTTCGCTAGCTTTTTTCAGTAATTAACGAAAGCTTCTGTTTGCGGGTCATGTTTTTGATTGCGATCTCTTTCTGACTCGCAGAACGACGCGTATGACCTTCTTCTATAAAAACCAACTCTTTGGGTTGATGACTTCTGAAATACTTAGCACCTTTCTGATTAAGATGCTGATTAAAGCGCCTGGTCACGTCGGTCGTAATACCGGTATAAAGACTATCATCGCTACATAAAATGATGTAAACCGCCCAGTTCATCGTGAAACGGGACTAAGCACACCCCGATTGGCCAGTGCGTCGGCGCGTTCATTACCCGGATCACCGGCATGTCCTTTAACCCACACCCATTCGATACGATGCTTTTGTATTGCCGCATCGAGCCTGCGCCACAGCTGTTCATTTTTGACCGGCTGTCTGGCGGCTGTTTTCCAGCCTCTGTTTTTCCAGTTAGCCATCCACTCGGTAATCCCTTGCAAAACATATTTGGAATCGGTATGCAATCTGACCTGGCAAGGATGTTTGAGCGTTTCTAAAGCCACAATCGCAGCCATTAACTCCATCTGATTATTAGTGGTCAACGCTTCACCGCCAAACAGCTCTTTTTCATGCGCACCATAACGCCAGTACACACCCCAGCCACCCGCGCCCGGATTACCTTTGCAAGCGCCATCGGTATAAATTTCAACTAAATTATTCATCGCTCATTGGTTCATGTTGATTCAATTCAAGCCCCGCCGTGGCGGTAGCGACTTGCTGCTTTTTCTGACCAACCGGGGTTAACGGTATGATCGAATACTGACGTTTAACCGCTTTTAAACCATAAGCCATCGAAAACAAACAGGAAAAACCTCGATTAAACGAACCGTAGGTAATATCAAACGAATCGAGACCGAACTCGGCGGTCAAAGCCAGCTCATAATTCATCAGCTTCAGCCAGTCCAGGGTCCGCTTGCGACTAATGAAATGGGTATGCCAGGAATCGGCAAATTTTCTGTCCCATAAAGACTGAAAACGAACCGAAAGACTCCAGGGATTAAAGCTCAGCATCACTAAATCCCCCCCCGGCTTTAAGACTCGGTTAACCTCTCGCAAGGTCTGAAAACGATGAGCATCGAATTCCAGCAGATGCGGCAAGATCACCAAGTCGATTGACTCAGTCTGAACCGGCAAGCTAAACGCTTTGGCATTGATATGCAAAGCTTGTCTGCTACCACGGTTTTTTCCATCAACGATCACATAATTACGATAAAAGGAGCAATCGACGAACTCATTTTCCCAATCCAAGCCCCCCACCTGCAGTTGTCTCTGTTTACAACTGACAGTTATCGAGCGTTTCAAGAACTGAGCCTCCATGGTCTGCAACAACTTACCGCGTGGGGTTTGGTATAAAGCAAATAAGAATTCTCTTTTCATCAGGTATTCCGAGCAGGTAAGTTTTGGTTATTTGGCCTATGTCGTGATAGTATCGGGTTTTTTTATTTTAGCGAGTAAAGACAATGCCCCGCTCAATCAATAAAAGATCGGCTC
>CAIUWU010000081.1 GCA_903902945.1 uncultured Pseudomonadota bacterium | reverse complement strand
TCCAGACCTCAGGCGCTTTAAAATGTTGCCTTGTCGCCCATTGATACGGGACTTCAGGCCGGTCCTGAAACAGCGCACAACCTGACAATGCACTCATCAAAGCCACTACAACGATAGACAACCATCTCATGGATTAATCCGCGTCATCTGCTCTTTGATTTTCAGCACATACTCATCATCAGGCGCTTTCTTATTAATGACATCAAACAATTCTCTGGCCTGCTTCTTCTCACCCAAAACCATCAACACCTGAATAAGATGCGTCGCAATTTCGGTTTCAGGCTGTTTTTCATAAGCCTTCTTCAACAGCGGTAATGCCTGGACAGCCAATCCCTTTTTAAACAATAACCAGCCATAGCTATCGATCACCACCGCCTCATCGGGCTTCAACTCCAACGCTTTGCGCAAATAGCGCTCAGCATCATCGTAGCGCGGAGTCCTATCGGCCAAGGTATAACCCAAGGCATTCAAGGCCCGTACATCATTCGGATTTTTTTCTAAAATCTTTAACAGATCGGCTTCCAGCAAATCCATTCTATTCAATCTTTCCGCAACCAATGCCCTGGCATACAGCAAATCGCCATTATCAGGCAGCACTTTCAAGGCAGCAGTCAATTCATCAAAAGCCCCCTGATAATTACCAGACTGATTCAGAAGTTCGGCTTTCAGCATTAAAACCCTGACTTGCTGATCCGGATATTTGGCCGCCATGGCGGTCAAGCGTCGCTCAACGTCGTCATAGCGATGACTATCCATCAACATGGATACGATAGTCATATTGGCTTCCCAGGCAAAGCGCCCATCCTGAACCCGCTCAAACCAGGCAATCGCCTTGTCGACATGCTTCTTCTGCTGCTCTATTTTGCCCAGATAAAAACTGGCCTGATCATCCCAGCTCGGATTCAATACCAGCTTTTCAAGATAATTCTCACCTTTATCCAATTGATTTTGCTGCAAGTAAATCAGCGCCATCGAAAACAAGGCCTCCGGATCATCCGGATTTTCATCCAGTAATCCCTGACAAACCTTGATCGCATCATCGAACGCCTCAGTATTTACCAGCACCTCGACCAGCATTTGGCGAAGGGTTCGATCATCGGGAGCCTGTTTAATCGCCTTTTCCAAATAGCGGCGCGCTTCCCGTAAATCACCATTACGACCGGCTAACTGCGCCTGAAAAATAATCGCCTTATTCCAGTCGGGCTGACGCTGCAAAACCTTGGCAATCTTCTGTTGCGCCAAAGCATTATCAGACAACATCGAAGCCAGTACCGCCTGTACAAACAACACATTAACCTGATCGGGATGTTGCTCAGCGACCTGCTCCAAGGCATCATAAGTAAACTGCGTACGCCCCTCTTTTTCAAACAAACGAACCAGTTCTAGCATCCCCGATTCAAAACCGGCAGGATCTTCGTTTAACAAAGCGTTGATATTATCGACTGCCACATTTCGATTGACGTTTTTAATCGCAATCAGCAAGGCAAACTTACGTGCGCTCAAATTCTTGCCATCTTTGGATAACCAGATCGACAAAGCTTCCTGGGTCCGGCGCTCGTCTTTAAGGAACATACCGATTTTTACTGCCCGCTCGGCGATGCGAGGGTCATCAACCCGCTTTGCCGCCTGCAGATAAGCATCCAGGGCCAGATCATACTGATTACGCTGCCCGGCCAGTTCAGCCGCCATCAACAAGTACAATACTTCTTCATCGATCACGGTATTGTGGTTAACCCCTGTCGACAGCGCATCACTCTCAACCGACACCAGATCAACCTCAGACGTTTTTTCTGGCGTCAAGGAACAACCCACCAGAGAAAATAGGATTGCGATACTTATCCACCTGCTCATGAAATTAGAAGACCTGTAGCTATAAAAAAGTTGACATAGGTTATCAGAAAATACCTTGGATTAAGCCGGACCGCTCAATCAATTTGGACAAAAACGTCTCAATCCTTAGAATAAGCGCAATTTTTTGTGCAAAACCTTACGATCAATGACACTGCTTGCCGTCGGCATTAATTACCATACTGCGCCTGTCGCCATTCGGGAACGTCTCGCCTTTCCGGCAGACATCCTGGATAACACATTGAAAAACCTATATAAGTTTCAGGGCATCAACGAAGCAGCCATTCTTTCGACATGTAATCGCACCGAGTTTTACTATCAGGCCGATCACACCGCCCCGGACACCCTGGTCGAATGGATAGCGGAAACCAAACAAATCGCACCCGCAGAATTTAAGCCGTATTTGTACACCCATATCGACAGTCAATCGATTCGCCACATGTTCCGGGTTGCCTGCGGTCTCGATTCCATGATTTTGGGCGAACCACAAATCCTCGGCCAGATGAAAACCGCTTATCAGGCCGCCTATCAGGCCGGTACACTCGGCAAAACCCTGAGCAAACTGTTTCATCACACGTTTTCTGCAGCCAAAAAAGTCAGAACTGACACTGCAATTGGCTCCAGCCCGGTATCCGTAGCATTTGCCGCCGTTCAACTGGCCCAGCAGATTTTTGACAAACTCAGCGATCAGACCGCATTACTGATCGGTGCCGGCGAAACCATAGAACTGACTGCCCGCCATCTGCATCATTACGGTGTCGGCCGCATCATCATTGCCAATCGCACTTACGACAAAGCCCATGCACTGGCCAGCCAGTTCAACGGCTATGCAATTGCCTTGTCCGAATTACCCGATCATCTGGCTGAAGCCGACATCGTGGTTTCATCGACCGCCAGCCAACTGCCGATTCTGGGTAAAGGCCGAGTTGAAAGTGCCATAAAAAAACGCAAACACAAACCCATGTTCATGGTCGATCTCGCCGTACCGCGCGACATCGAACCCGAAGTCGAACAACTGCGCGATGTCTATCTATACACGGTTGACGATCTACAGAACACCATCGACCAGAATATGGACTCCCGGCGCCGCGCCGCAGAACAGGCCGAAGAAATCATCGATAGCAAAGTCGAACACTTTCTAGCTTGGCTGCGCTCACAAGGTGCCCAGGAAACCATCCGCGATTACCGCCTGCAAGCCGAACTGACCCGTGATGAAGTACTGCAAAAAGCCTTGCAACAACTAAGCAGCGGGGCGAACAGCGAGGAAGTCATCCAAAAACTAGCCTACACACTGACCAACAAACTCATTCACACCCCCTGCGCACAGCTACGCGAAGCGGGCGCCAATGAACGCCACGATCTGATCGCGGCTTCACGGGAAATTTTTAAATTGCGATAAGGCCATGAAACCCTCAATCCAAACCAAACTCGAAAATCTTAGCGAACGCTTTGAAGAAATCACCGTTCTACTGTCGCAACCGGAAGTGCAGAGCAACCAGAATCAGTTCCGCAGCCTCAGCCAGGAATACGCACAGCTAGATCCTATCGTCGCCTGCTATCGCAGCTATTTAAGCAACGAATCCGATCTGGCATCCGCCAAAGACATGGCCAAAGACAGTGACCCGGAATTACGGGAAATGGCTAAAGAAGAAATCCAGGCCGGCGAAGCCCGCCGCGAACAACTGGAACAGGATCTACAAATTCTGTTACTGCCCCGCGATCCCAATGACAATCGCAATATCTTTCTGGAAGTACGTGCTGGCACCGGTGGTGATGAAGCAGCGATTTTTTCCGGCGATCTGGCCCGGATGTATCAGCGCTACGCCGAACGACAAGGCTGGAGCACCGAAATCATCAACGAAAACCGTGGCGAACACGGCGGTTTCAAAGAGATCATTCTGCGCGTCAGCGGTCAGAACGTCTATTCACAGCTGAAATTTGAGTCCGGCACCCACCGGGTGCAACGAGTACCGGAAACCGAATCACAAGGCCGCGTCCATACCTCAGCCTGTACCGTGGCCATCATGCCGGAAGTAGACAGCGTCGATGAAATCGACATCAACCCGGCGGATCTGCGGATCGATACCTATCGCGCATCCGGCGCCGGTGGTCAGCACGTTAACCGGACCGATTCGGCAATTCGTATTACCCACATTCCAACCGGCGTGGTGGTCGAATGTCAGGATGAACGTTCGCAGCATAAAAACCGCGCCCGTGCCATGTCGGTGCTGCAAGCCCGTTTGCTGGCTGCCGCCCAGGAAAAACAACAGGCGGAACAATCGGAAAACCGTAAACTTCAAGTCGGCAGCGGCGACCGCTCGGAACGAATCAGAACCTACAACTATCCGCAAGGCCGACTGACCGATCACCGGATCAACCTGACTCTGTACAAACTGGAAGACATCATGGAAGGCGGTCTGGAACACGTTATCCAGCCACTGATCCATGAACATCAGGCCGAATTGCTCACTCAGTTGGGTAATGGCTAATTCAATAGCCCGCTTGATTGCGGCGGCCAGCCAGCAACTGAGCGCAACCTCTGATTCAGCACTTCTCGATGCCGAAGTGCTGATGGCGCATTGCCTGAACAAACCCCGTTCTTTTCTGCGCGCCTGGCCGGAACAGTCGCTCAGCGATCAGCAGCACAGCATTTTCAGCGCGCTGATCAGCCAGCGCCGACAAGGCGTGCCGGTTGCTTACCTGACTGGTGAACGCGAATTCTGGTCACGGTCGTTTAAAGTCAGTCCCTCGGTGTTAATTCCCCGGCCGGATACCGAATTAATCATCGAATTAAGCCTGGAGCTACTGGCGCATCAGCCGGCCAACCAAATTCTTGACCTGGGCACCGGCTCCGGGATTATCGGCATCACGCTGGCCGCCGAGCTGCCATTAAGCCGGGTAACGGCCTGCGACCAAAGCCCGCAGGCGCTGGAAATTGCCCGTGACAATGCGCAGCGTTTAAACACGAACAATATCGGTTTTGTGCAATCCGACTGGTTTTCGGCAATCACCGACAGCGGCTTCGACCTGATAGTCAGTAATCCACCCTATATCGCCGCCGACGATCCTCATCTGCAGCAAGGCGATGTGCGTTTTGAACCGCGTCAGGCGCTGGTCAGCCCCGACCAGGGTTTACAGGACATTGGCCTATTAGCCGATCATGCCCGCCAATACCTTAAACATGGCGGCCAGTTACTGATCGAACATGGCTATCAGCAGCAAACAGCGGTGCAAGCCATTTTTAAGCATTGCAATTATCAACAGGTCACCACCCATTGCGATTTAGCCGGCAATCCACGGGTGACCTCAGCTCAGTGGAATCCATCATGAATACTCGCGAAATCTGCCTGCCCCGCAAACTGACCAACCAGCTGTTACATCTGGCACAACTCTCACCGGACCGGGAAATCTGCGGCCTGGTTGGCGCGGATAGCCATGGTGTACCGGTCAGTTGTTATCCGGTCGACAATATTGCCGACACCCCTGACAGGCGTTTCCAACTCGACAGCCGGCAACAAATTACAGCCATGAAACATATGCGCGAGCAGCAACAAAGCCTGTTTGCGATCTATCACTCGCATCCCAGCGCTCCCGCCGTTCCTTCTGTCACCGACATCGAACAGGCCGCTTATCCCGATGCCCTTCATCTGATTATTTCGCTGAATACCAAAGGCGTTCTGGAATTGAGAGCATTCCATATTGCAAATCAACAAGTTAAGGAACTTAATTTAAGCCTGACAGAAGGCTGATCCGCATTCACAGATTCGGTGTTTCGGTTTAAACCCCGTATAATGCCGCGTTTTTTTATCAGTCGAGAACTTCATGAGACCTAGCGGCCGTAATCCCGAGCAACTGCGCGAAATCCGTTTTACCTGCCATTACACCAAACACGCAGAAGGCTCTGTACTGGTCGAATTCGGCGATACCCGCGTGCTTTGCACTGCCAGCGTCGATAACAATGTGCCGCGTTTTCTGAAAGGCAAAGGCGAAGGCTGGGTTACCGCTGAATACGGCATGCTGCCGCGTTCGACGCACAGCCGTATGGACCGTGAAGCCGGTCGCGGCAAACAGGGTGGTCGCACCCTGGAAATTCAACGCCTGATCGGGCGTTCGTTACGAGCCGCCATTGACTTAAAAGCACTGGGCGAAAACACCATCACTATCGACTGTGACGTGATTCAGGCCGATGGCGGCACCCGCACCGCATCGATCACCGGCGGTTTTGTAGCCCTGAATCTGGCAGTACAACATCTGCTCAAACACGGCAAAATCAAGAAAAACCCGCTGCACGGCTTCGTCGCTTCGGTGTCGGTCGGTATTTTTAACGGGGTGCCGGTTCTGGATCTGGATTATGCCGAAGACAGCAATGCCGAAACCGATATGAACGTGGTGATGAATGAAGCCGGTGCGTTTATTGAAGTACAAGGCACCGCCGAAGGCCATGCCTTCCGCAAAGATGAACTCAATGCCATGCTGGCACTGGCTGAACAAGGCATCAACGACCTGATCAGCCAACAAAGGCAAGCCCTCGAAGCTGCTGGTTGCGCATGAGCCAGATTGTCTTAGCCAGCGGCAACCAGGGCAAAATCCGTGAAATCCAGGCCATACTGCAAAATGACCTGATTCTGCCGCAATCGCAATTTCAGGTGGCCGAGCCGGCAGAAACCGGCGCCACCTTTGTCGAAAATGCCATTATCAAAGCCCGCAACGCCGCACAACATTGTGGTTTACCCGCCATTGCCGATGATTCCGGTCTGGTTGTCGATGCCTTAAACGGCGCGCCGGGAGTCATTTCGGCCCGTTATGCCGGCATTGGCGCCTCCGATCAGGACAACTGGCAAAAACTGTTGCATGCGCTAGACGGTATCGCCACGGCACAACGTAGCGCCCGCTTTATATGTGTGATGGTCTATCTGCGCCATGCCGATGATCCGACCCCGGTTATTGCTCAGGGCATCTGGGAAGGCCGGATTCTCGATCACGCCGTCGGCGATCATGGCTTTGGTTACGACCCGGTATTCTGGGTGGATGCTTATCAATGCAGTTCGGCACAACTGACACCGGCAGTGAAGAACACGCTTAGCCACCGGGCTCAGGCATTACACCAGCTGCAACAGCAACTGCGAGGCGCATGAGCGCTCAGCTTGACGCAATTGCCGGTCAGTTTGCCGGATCGCAGACCGTCACAGCCATCAGCCCGCTGGGTAACGGTCTGATCAACGACACCTATCGGGTCAATACCGACCAGCAGGCGTTTGTCTTACAACGCATCAATACCGCGATTTTCAGGCAGCCGGAATGGATTATCGACAATCTGCTACAAATCCAGCGCCATATCGCTAACACGGCGGGTATCCAACCGCAGCTACAGATTCCGGCGCTATTGCCCACCCAAGACCAGCGCTATTGTTTTCGCGATGCTGACCAGCAGGTGTGGCGGGCGCTGCAACTGATAAGCGCCTCAGAAAGCCATGAACAAATCAGCCACATTCAACAAGCCGAACAAATTGGGTTTGCGCTGGGCCATTTTCACCGGCTATGCAGCAGCATCGATGCCAGCCAGTTGCACGACACCCTGCCCGGCTTTCATATCACCCCACAGTATTATCGGCAGTATCTGACAGCCAGCCTTCTGCCACTCACCGTTGAACAAACTCAAACCTTACAAAGCTGTCAGGCATTTATCGAACAGCACCGGCAGCAAATCGATATTCTGGAAAACGCTCGTCAGCAAGGCTTACTGCATGACCGCATCATCCACGGCGACCCCAAACTCAATAATTTTCTGTTCCGCGAAAACAGCCACCGGATTATCAGCCTGATCGATCTGGATACCGTCAAACCCGGACTGATTCATTATGACCTGGGTGACTGTCTGCGTTCCTGCTGTCATATCGAAGCCGGCAACCGCTTTGATCTCGATCGCTGTGAAACCATTCTGCGCCACTATCTGGCGGAAGCCGGCGATTTCATGACCGCAGCCGATTATGACCATCTATATGCAGCAATCTGGCTGATTCCGTTCGAACTCGGACTGCGCTTCCTGACCGATTATCTGCAAGGCGATTGCTATTTCAAAACCCATTTTCCTGGTCAGAATTTGCAGCGGGCTGAGGCGCAATTTGCGCTCTGCGCTGATATTGGCCGTCAGCAAACAGACTTACAAAATCTGATTACCCGACTCAGATAACTCAGCCAAGCGAGCCTGTGCAATTTTCGCGAAACGCATGGCGGCAAGATAGCAGAGCCGCTTCCCTGCGCAGATGAGGGGATAGTTGCAGTGTGAGCAGCGATTAATGTCCAGAAGACCGAATCAGCTTATCGATATTTAAACCGTGCAATTCAACGGCGATATTACGTTCAGGCGCCACCTGCATGAATTCAGCGATAGTTTCCAGAATGTCATGATCAATAAAACCGGCCCTGACGCCGTCAATAATCAGATCGCTATTATCTTCAACCCGTTCCAGACAATGGCGCAGCAAGACTTTGTTCAAAAATGAAACATCTTTGTGCATCCGTAACAGATAGCTGGAGCCATGTTCGGTCAGCGTAATCGCTTCATGATAATTGGCTTTCAAGACAAAAAAGAACCCGCACGCCATCCCAATCGCAATCCCCTGCAACAAATCGGTAATCAAAATAGCAGCAACGGTAATCACAAACGGTAAAAACTGATTCCAGCCTTTCCGGTAAAACTCCAGAAACAGGGCCGGTTTCGCCAGTTTAAAACCGGTCTGCAGCAGGATTGCCGCCAGACAGGCTAAAGGTATGGCGTTCAGCTGCTCAGCAAAAAACAGCACACTGATCAGTAACAGTATCCCATGCACAAAACAGGCAATCCGGGTCTGACCGCCAGCATTGATATTGGCCGAACTACGTACTATCACCGCCGTGATCGGCAGACCACCGCTCAGTGCACATAGCATATTGCCGAGGCCCTGGGCTTTCAGCTCACGATTATTGGGCGTTACCCGTTTGTAAGGATCCAGCTTATCCACCGCTTCTACACTCAGCAGGGTTTCCAGGCTGGCAATAATCGCCAGGGTGGCGCCGATCTTGTAAATATTGCGATTGGCCAGCTGGCTGAAATCGGGCCAGCTGAGTTGCTGAATCAACGCCTCGGTGCTGCCGAGCTCCGGCAGACTCACCAGATGCTGTGTTGAAATGGCCCAATCAGGCGCATAACGAATGGCCAGCAAGTTGTAACTGACACCCCAGATTACCGCCAGCAACGGGGCGGGAATCATGCGCAACCAGACCACCGATTTAATCAGCCGGCTGTCCCAGACGATCAGAATCAGCAACGCAACCAAGCTGACCAGAGTCACGGTCGGCGTGATACCGCGTAACGATTCAAATAATTCAAAAAAACTCGATCTTGCAGTTTCCTGCATATAACTTTCATCGCCGGTATAGCTATTGTCATAACCGGTTGCATGAGGTGTCTGCTTGATAATCAGAATCAAGCCAATTGCCGCCAGCATGCCTTTAATCACCGAGGCCGGAAAAAATGCCGCGATAGCACCGGCATTGAGAAACCCCAGCGCGATCTGCAACAGCCCGGCGCATAACAGACTCAGCGAAAACGCCGCAAATGACCCCAAACTTTCAATGCCGTTGGCAACAATCACGGTCAGACCGGCTGCCGGGCCCGAAACACTAAGCTGCGAACCGCTGGCCCAAGCCACCACGATCCCACCAACGATACCGGCAATAATCCCGGAAAACAGCGGTGCTCCCGATGCCAGGGCAATTCCCAGACATAGAGGCAAGGCCACCAGAAACACCACAATACTGGCCGGCAAATCGGCAGACAGACGGCTCAGATAATAATTCAGCTGACTTTTCATACGCTGCTCACATCAATCGGCATAGCGATAAATAGGATTGATCTGGGTGTTGTGATCCAGCTTGATCAGTTCATCGAGCAGACCATCCTGCAAGCCATAAACCCAGCCATGCAATGACGGTTTATGCCCATGCTTCCAGGCCGACTGAATGATGGAGGTATGCGCCAGACGGTAAACCTGTTCAATAATATTCAGCTCGATCAGACGATCGAGTTTTCTGACCGGATCAATCGATTCCAGCTCATCCTGATGCAGGCGGTAAACATCTTTGATATGCAGCAACCATTTATTGGCAATCACCAGATCCGCATCCTGAGGTTGCATCGCCGCCCGGATACCGCCACAGCCATAATGTCCGCAAACAATCACATGCTTCACTTTCAACACTGAAATCGCGTACTGCAACACACTGAGGCAATTGAAATCGGTCATGATCACCTGATTGGCGATATTGCGGTGTACAAAAATTTCCCCCGGCTGCGCATTAACCACGGTTTCTGCTGGCACCCGGCTGTCGGCACAGCCTATCCATAAAAATTCCGGCCGTTGGTCTTTGGCAAGATTATGAAAATAGTCCGGATCACGGGCTCTCAGATCCTGTGACCAGGCTTTATTTTCCAGCAGCAGTTTGGCGGGGGTATGCATAACAATCTCCTTTTATCAAATAAGCGATCAGCACGATGCAACATAACGAAGCACTGAGCTCAATCATTTTTCCCACAAATAATATCGATCCGATATTTTTATGCAAGCATAAAACGCTGCTCCCTGGGTTTTTTATAACTTGATCAGCTGCAGCCAGGCTGCAATCGCCGGCGCCTGAGTTGTCAACAAGAGCTGTGGCAACAGTCCGCCAAGCAGAATCAACAACAGGGCAATGCTCAATAAGGCGGCTTCGTTGGGCAATAGATCACCGGTTGCCGCCAAGGCCGGCTGCTTTAGCGGCCCCCAGAATGCCTGTTGCAGATAATTCAACCAATAGGCTGCCGCCAGCAATGCGCTAAACAGCACCACGGCGGCCAATACCGGAAAATCCTGAGCAATTCCCAGCAACATTAACAACTCGGCGACGAAGCCACTGCTGCCCGGTATGCCAAGACCGGCAAACACCAAGGCAAAAAACAGTGTCGCCATGCGCGGCAACGGTTTAGCCAACCCTCCCAGGTGCAGCAAATCGTTACTGCCAAAACGCTGATACAGCATTCCGGCCAGCAACATCAAACTGGCGGCGATTAATGCAAAATTTAGCAATTGCATCACCGCACCCTGCATGGCCTGCTGATTGAATGCGGCTAACGCCAGCAGCACCAGCCCGACATGACTGATGCTGGCATAGGCCAGCAGACTACGCAGATTAGTCTGCCGCAAGGCCAACAACGCGGCATAGACCAGCGTCACCACCCCCAACACCGCCAGTGCATCGCTATGCTGTTCTGCCGCCTGAGGCGCCAGTGGTATCGCAAAACGAATCAGGCCGTACAAACCCAGCTTTAAGCCCAACAGCACAGCCGTCAACTGAGTTGGTCCCTGCATCGCCACCACCGGCAACCAGCTGTGGAACGGTGGCAAAGGCGCTTTGACCGCAAAACCCAAAAACAATAACCCGAACAGCCAGTGCTGTCTGGCCAGAGTCAGCGGGGTTGCCAGTAAATCAGGCAGACTGAAACTCAAAGCCCCTTGATGAAGATCCGCATGGTTAATCGCCAACAGCACGATGGCAAATAACAGCAGCACCCCGCCAGCCAGCATGGTCAAGGTATATAGACTGGCAGCAAACAGCCGCTCGCTACCCTGCCCCCATAAACCGATCAGCAAGGCAATCGGCGGCAGCGTCAGTTCCCAGAACACAAAAAACAGCACCAGATCAGTCGCGATAAATACACCGACAGTCGCGGCTTGCAGCGCTAACAACAACCCAAAATGCAGCCGTGGTAAGCGAGGCTCGGCATGCCAGCCAGCCAATACCACCATCAGTGTCAGCAAGGCCGTCGCCGGTAAAAAGCCGACCGAAATACCATCCACCGCCAGCTGATAATGAATATTCAAACTGCTGATCCACAACCGCTGTTCCTGCAACTGCCAGCCGGCATCGGCCGGATTAAACTGCCAGACCACCAGCAGGGTCAGCAGCAATTCGATCAGCGCCGCCAACAACAACCAGCGTTTCAGCCATTCAGTTTCCCGGATCAGCACCAGCAACAACGCAGCCAGCAACGGCCATAGCCAACATAAAGACAGCAAAGGCAGATTATTGAGCATGATGATCCCCATTCCGGTGATGGCCATGATGTTGCGGATAATGCTCGCCGATCTCACTGGCTTCCTGATCAATAAAGGTCAGCCACGGCGTGCTGTAAAAGCCGGTCGCCAGCAGCAAACCGCAAATCACCAGCGCAATCAACCGCTCCTGATTGACCGGATGATAAATGCTGCTATACGGCCTGATCGCCCGGCGGCGGTGGGTAATAAACAACCGCTGAAAGGCCCACAACAGAAAACCGGCACCCAGCACATTGCCCAGCAAAATCGCAATCGCAATCAGCCAGCCATGCTCCTCGATACTCCCCTCGATCAACAGATGCGCCGCATCGAAACCCGGCGTACCCGGCATGATCATGGTACTTAATGCCGACAGCATGAATAACAGCGCCAGCGTGGTATTGGTTTCAAACAGCTCGCCCAGACGCGGCAGATAGGAAGTGCGGGTACGCTCATAAATCAGACCGATGCTGAACAACATCCCGGCAGTCGCCAGACCATAGGCCACCGACAACAAAATACTGCCTTCCAGCGCAAAATCATTAAATGAAAACACGCCGATCACCAGCATCCCGGTATGACTGACTACGGCAAACGCCAGCAGCCGGCGAATATTGATTTGCATCAGCGCCAGTAATGCACCATAGAAAATTCCGATCAGACCCAGCGTCACCACAAAGCCGGCCCATTGCTCGGCCGCGCCGGGCACCAGTGGCAGAATAAAACGGATCAGCGCGTAAACGCCCAGCTTCAGGCCACAGATAAAAATTGCCGCACTGGCCGCAGTGCCATGCTCGGCCAGTAACGGTAACCAGGCATGAAACGGAAACAACGGGGCACGGATCGCAAAGCCAAACAGCAGCAGCATGAAAATCAAAGCTTCATTGGGAATCGCCAGGCTGTGCTGCTTCAAGGTCAGCCAGTCAAAACTCAGCGGTAAACCGCTTTCCTGCAAGCCAAGGCTCAGCAGCAAGAACCCCAGCAGGCTCATGAGCAGACCGGATGACCAATATTGCAGCACCGCACGGATCACCCGGTTACGCTGAGTACCGGTACCGGCAAACACCGTCAGCAACATCACCGGCACGATTTCCAGCGCAGACCAGAACCAGAATTGCAGGGTATTCAAGGCCACGAAAGCGCCGATCAGTATGCCCTGATACAGCAACAAGCAGGCAATGAACAACCGGTCATCGCGATGCCGGGTAATCGTGGTGTAAACCAGCGCCAGTAAACCGAGAATGGTCGTCAACGGCAGCAACAAAATATTGGTGCCGTCTACCCCTACCTGGTAATTCAGCCCCAGCCACGCCAACGTTTCAGCCAGATGAATCCCCGGCGTTTCCGAATCAAACACCCATAACAGATAAACACTCAGCAACACATTGGCCAGTGCACCACTCAAGGCCAAACACAGCCGCCAGGCGGGGCCAATCATCAACACGCCCAGACTGATCAGCAACGGTAAAAAAGTTAAAGCCGACAATAACGGCAAACAAGCGGCTGCAGGCCAATAGACGATAGCAGTCACGGTTAGCTCCCCAACACGATCAACAGACTAATCAGCACAAACAGCGTGATATAGCGAGGTTGCAACAATAGCTGTTCGATCCGGTTGGCCGCATGACCGAGCTTGCGCCCAAAGCGAATAGAATCACGGCCGATGCCATACAAAATAAACTGATATTCAAAACGCTGGGAAACTGCCGCCGCCCATTGCGTCAGCTTGCCGGCCAGCCCGCTGCCCTGGGCAAAAACATCGCTGTCATTGTGCAGCCTGGCGCCGATTTTTTGCTCTTCCTGTTCGGCAATACTGGCGATCCGCCTGATCAGCGGCGCCGGAGCCGCCAATAACGGCGCGACCAGTTTGTGTTCGATAGACAGCATATCTTTGGCAATCCGGCTGAGCGGTCTGACCCAGATCCAGTCCATCGTCTCTTCCAGCCAGCCGCGTTGCAATGACAACAAAAATCCCCAGCGACAGCGGCTCAGCCACAGTGCCACCGGACGAACCGGCTGCGCCGCCGTGTTATGCATCACCGAAGGCGCCGTTAACAGCAAATAACAACGCACTACCGCATGCGCCGCCAGGTGCCAGCTGGCGAGCTGCCAGTAACCCAGTCCGCAACTGATGAACATCAGCCCCAGCTGGCCTGAGGTAGCAAACGCCTGAGCGGTTTTGATATCGGTCTGGCTGAGACCGCTCCAGTAACTGTACAGCGCAGTCAGAGCGCCACTCACCGTCAGCAAGGTCATCACCAGCGGCGCCTGCTGCAACAGCAACTGGTTCTGAATCAGCAGAAACACCCCGGCATGAATCATCACCCCGCCATAGAAAACCGCGCTCGAAGGTGTCGGGCCTTCCATCGCCCGCAACAGCCAGGGCGTAAACGGCAGCTGCACCGATTTAACCAACGCCGCCAACGCCAGACATAGCGCCAGTATCGTGACATCGACTTTATCCAGATCGCTGGCATGCTGATTAATCACCTGCCAGTCGCTGCTTTCCAGCCAGACCATTGCCAGGGCAATCGCCAGTAAAAAACCACCATCGCCAATGCGGTTGGTAATAAATACCCGAGTGGCATTATGGGCGGCAGTGGGCCGCTCATACGCGTAGGCGATCAGACTATATGAACACAGACCGGCAAATTCCCAGCCGATAAAGGTAAAGACGGCGTTGGCGGACAACACCAGCAGCAACATCGCCGCAGCCAACAAACTCAGCAAGGCAAACAGCCGGTGAAAGCCGGCTTCCCGGTGCATGTAGTTCACCGAAAAACGCATCACAATCAGCAACAGCAACGCAAACAAAGCCGCCAGCGACAGATTGAACAAGCCGCCGCCCAGCTGAAACGCAATCTGCCAGTTGCCGATTGCCAGCCAGTTGCCGTAATGGTGAACTTCAAGCCGCTCAGGATGCAGCCAACCCGCGATCAGCACAGTGCTGGCCGCCAGCGACGACAAAGCCATCGCCGACACGGCTATCGCGGCGGTCACTTTTTCGGCGCCATCACCATTCATCCGGCCAGCTAGTTGCAACAGCGCCAGCAATACTGCCGCCAGCAACGGTAACAAAGGGATCAACACCAGTAATTGCGCCATCATGCTTCAACTCCTGCCGGCTGCCTGATTAACATGGGTTCCAGTGCTTCACGATGATCGCGGTAGCAATCCGCTGAACTGTCACGCAGCGCTAATGGGATTGTGCCCGGCTGCCAGCGCAGAAACCCTTGTCCGCGCCGGAATACAAAAATATCGCCACTGTGCGGATCTTTACTGGATAAATGTACCCAGCCACCACCAATCAACTCCTGAAGCGACGGCTGACGTGCATAAATCTGTTCCAGTATCGCGGTGCTGGCTTCAACCACAATCTGCAGGCGCATCGCTTCATGAATCTCAATCATCTGCCGAGGTAAACCGGTTCTTAAATCGCTGCTGGCGCCTTCCATCACGGCAAAAAATCCGGTCAGGTTATGCGGGACTTTGGAGCCGCAGCCCAGGCGTTGGTTGTTGACGGTCGAAAAGTAATACTCCAGATTAATCCCTGCCCCCACCGGCCCGACCGCCAGCAAAATACCTTCGAGAATCTTGCCGTCGGCATCCTGGGTCGGATCATAGGAAATCAGAAACAAACGCCGGTCGAAAAAAGCCCCCTGCGTCTGGGAGCGACGACCGATGAAGGCTGCGGCATTGGTGGCATGGCCCAACTCGGGACGGGCCTGGGAGAAATCACTGCTGCGGTTCAGAAAATGCTGTAAGGCCTTAACCGGTCTGGGACGCCGCGGCGCCGATGCCAGCCGCCGGCAACGCTCATGGGCCGACATTTGCTGAGCGTGCGCCAGTTGTTGCTGCAACCGCTTGAAACCAGCCTGACGTTCGACGGACCAGTGCTGTAAATCGTAATAGTCGATCATTTCATTGCCGGTATTGTGTTCGGCGCCGACAAACCAGGTGTCATCCGGAATTTCAATGCCCCGTTCTGCCAGCAAACCGCGAATTTCCGGACGGTTGGCAATCGCGGCAAACACCCGTGCATTGGGACCGCCATGCCGGCCACTGCAGGCACCGCAATCATAAGCGGCCAGATGCGGATTGTTCTGGCTGACAGAGCCGTGCCCCATCAACACCACCCATTGCCCGAAACCATAGGTCAGTCCAGTATTGCGCAGAAATGCGGCAACCCGGTCGGCCTGCTCCTGATCGGTGAATCCCTGTCTGGGCATCTCAGGTGTCGCTGGCAGCTGCGGCTGACTGGCATTGATCTGCAACTCGGTAACAAGCGGCGGTGCCATCGCTGCGCTGAAGCGCTGCAAAAGCTGCTGCTGTAACTGCGGGAAAAAACTCTTGGCCAGCAAACCGACCAAGGTCACTGGCGCCATCAACAGTGTCAGCGGATAGGCCAGCCAGGTGTCACGCCGCAAACCGTGAAATACCAGTCGCGCCATTGCTTGTTGCCAAGCTCTGCCCTGCTGACGCCGGGCGAGTTTGTGCTGCTGCCCGGCCAAAGGCTGTTCTTCGATGCTATGGGCAGGCGTCACCACTACAGGGCACAACGCAGTCAGCTGCGTGTCATCCAGGCTGCGGTAATTGATTGCCATACCAAAAAAACCGGCGGCCCCCAGGGTTTCGAGGTTCGGGTTATGTTCTTCCAGATGGCGACGAATGCCTTCTTCCCGGTCATCCATGCAAAAAATGATCTGCGCCTCCGGTCGTTGCTGACGACTGGCCCAGCGGCCGCGCTGATGATTGGCATGCAGCGCCTGCAACAACTGCTGCTGATAATGATGTTCGTAGGCATGCAACCAGACCAGACTTTGCTGCTGTTGGCTAAATTGTTTGGCCAGTTGCAGCATCCGTAAACCATCGGCGCTAGTGATATGCCCTAAACCGCCGACATCAATCGCCAGTTGCTGACATAGCTGCATTAATTGCCACAATTGCTGATGATTAACCCCGCCCTGACCGACTTGTTGCTGCTGCCATCGATACAACTGCCCAGCCAGCAGGCACTGCGTTTCAAGTCCGTCACTGCCCGCACTAAGCGCCTTTTGCACTTCAGCGGCCAGCGACTCGGGAACCTGCCCGGCAAACAAAGCCTGTCGCAAACCAAACTCTGCCGGATGGAGACTGAAATAATGCTGCAATTTATCCAGTCGCGGCGCCGGCAAATGCTGCTGCCGGCACAGCTGTTGCAAATAAAGCCGGTCAAGCACCAGCCGGATCGCCAGATAGTCTGCCAGTCGCGGAGCAATCCGCCGCTGATAATCAGGATGCTGCTGCCGCCAGTTGATCAAGCCTGCCCAGCCCGGTAACTCCAATGCCAGCCGTTGCAAGTAAGCAGCCCAGCGTTCGACAGGAATCGCCAAAGCTTCCAGCTGCTGAATAATGGCATCCAGCGGCTGCTCCGGTAAGGCTTCGATAACCGCCTGAGCATCCTGCAAATCATGCAGTACCGGTAGAAGCTCGAAATCCAGCGTTTGCCGCCAGCTTTGATACCAGCCATCGGTTTGCCATTCCGGCAGATGCCAGGCCGCCAGGCCTTCATCAAGCACCGTGGCACAACTGCGAATCAGATAGGGCTGCAGGGTTTCCAGAATATCGATACCCGTCAACGCCAACAGCAGACTGCGTAAACTTAACTGCTCACCAACACTGGCAAACAACGTGTGGATTTCAGATTGATAGACCTCGGTCAAGCGCTCGGCGCTTATACCGTTCAGTGACCAAGGTTCCGGATCAGTATCATCGAACTGAAATTTAGCAACCAGCGCTTGCCATAGCTGTCGTTGCGACGGCGCCGCTTGTGCCAGCCGCCAGCGGATCACGGCGACTGTCAGCGGTTGATCATCCATCAACAGCAACTGTTTATAGAGTTGGGCCTTGCTGATAGCGCGTTTGTCGATCTGCAGCACAGTTTGCGACAGGTCTGCATCGAGCAACTGCTGCAAGCCGTATTCAAGATCGTTATCGTCGATTCGCCCCTGCTGATAAAACTGCCGGAAATGGGCATGACTCAAATACGCATCGATGCCGGTTAAGGCTTTGAACTCGGCCAGCGCCTGTTCAAACGGCAAATGCTGAAAACCATGCAAGGTATTGTGATGAACGAAATCATGGATCGGCGCCTGGCCCGGCAAAACATGATCGAGATGCTCGATGGCCTGCTGAATCCGCTGCCGCAATGCTTGGTTATAGGATACCGTCATGACACTGTCACTCGAAGACCAACAATAGACGACTGACTGTCGCCGTCGATAAATGCATCAGCCCGTCCGGCATCAGCCCTAGTCCCAGCAGCCCGCCGACCAGAACCGCGCCGACTGAAAATTCCAGCGCATTCAGATCAGCCAGCGCTAAAACTGTCGCGCCGTGACGCTGCTGCCATAAGCAATTCAAGGTACGCAAGGCATAAGCCGCGCTAATCAGCACACCGATACTAAACACCAGCATCAGCCAATGCCATTGCTGAAAACCACCCAGCAAAATCTGAAATTCGGCGATGAAACCCAGAAAACCGGGCAAACCCATGGCTGCCAGCAAAGCCAGACTAACCAGCCAGGCAAACCGTGGCAAAGTCGGCAAGATGCCCGGATGATCCTGAATCTCGCGGCTATGACTGCGCTGATACAGCAGTCCCACCCACAAAAACATCACAGCGGCCAGCAAACCATGCGCCGTCATTTGCAACACGGCACCCATCAACCCGGCCTGATTCAAGGTCGCGATTCCCAACAACACCACCCCCATATGACTGAGCGATGAATAGGCCACCATCGCCTTCAGATCACTCTGCCGCCAGGCCAGCAAACCGCCATAGACCATGCCAAACAAAGCCAGACTGGCTAACAAAGGCTGTAACAGTTTGACGGCTACCGGCAACATGGCGATGGTGCGCAACAAACCATAGGCCCCCATTTTCAGCAAAATACCCGACAACAGAATACTGATAGGACTGGGGGCTTCGACATGGGCCAACGGTAGCCAGCCGTGCAACGGAAACACCGGCATCTTGACGCCAAAGCCAATCAGAAACCCCAGTAACACCAGCACCTGCTCGAGCACAGGCATACTCTGCGCGGCTTGTCCCATCGCGACCATCAAAGAACCTTGCTGTTCCAGATCATACTGACTGATGGCCAGCAGGCTGAGCAGCATGAATACGGAACCGCCCATGGTATACAGCACAAAATTCAGACTGGCAGCATGGCGGCGTTTACCGCCCCAGCGATCAATCAGAAAAAACAGCGGAATCAGCGTGACTTCCCAGAAGATATAAAACAAAGCCCAATCCTGAGCCATAAACACCCCCAGCATGCCGAATTCCAGCAATAACACGCAGATGTGATAACCCTTGAGGCTTTCTTGAATACTGAATGAGGCCAGCAAAGCAACACAGCTAAGCAAGGTTGCCAGCAACAACATTGGCAATGACAATCCATCAACCCCCAGCGCATAGGCACTGCCCAGCTTGGGATTGAGCGGATAAAACTCACTGAATTGCACGGCAGCATTGCCCGGATCGAACTGCTGCCAGACCATAATCGCGGTTAGTAAAGCCAGCGCAGTAATCAGATTGGCCACCGAACGGATCAAAGCGGAATAGTCTTGCGGAATCACGATCAGCAGCAAGGCGCCGCAAACAGGTATGGACAGCAAAGTGCTTAAAATAGCCATGAAGGTTTTAAGTTAGGTTATCTCGAGGTTTTTAGTTCGGGAAACCGATAATAAAAACTGTGCCAGGATAACATTGAGTCGCCATCCAAGGCTAGTTTAAGGCTAGTTTGGTGGGTATTGACCGATGTGGCGATGGACGCCCACATCGGTTATGGGAAACAGATAACGCACAATCCTGAAACTGCACGGTTCAGGGATTGTAAATGGCTAACAGGCGTGCAACAAGCCATAGCCCTGACTAGGCTGCAGGCCGTTGTTTGAAATCGGGCCGCTATTTAAAGGTATAATCGCGCCCCTAGTGCCAATTCCCTGCCCGAATCAAAATCCATGCAAATTCAACTGATTGCCGTTGGTAACAAAATGCCCGACTGGGTACAGCAAGGTTACAACGAATATGCCAAACGCCTGCCCCGTGAATGTGAGCTGGTTTTAAAGGAAATCAGCCCCGACAAGCGTCGCAGTGGCGATACGGCCCGGATTACCCGCGACGAAGGCGAACGCATGATTACCGCACTGGCGCCCCGCAGCCATATCGTGACGCTGGATATTCCCGGCAAACCCTGGTCCACCGCTGATCTGGCACAAGCGCTGAAACGCTGGCTGGAAAATGGTCGCCCGGTGGCACTGATGGTCGGCGGCCCCGAAGGTTTGTCGCAGCAGGTCAAGGACATGGCGCAGGAATCCTGGAGCCTGTCACCGCTGACCTTTCCACATCCCCTGGTACGCGTAGTGGTGGCCGAACAAATCTACCGGGCCTGGAGCCTGCTCAACAATCATCCTTATCATCGCTAAACCATGACATCAGCTCAGCTTATTCTTGCTTCTGCCTCGCCGCGCCGCAGCGAACTATTACGTCAGATTGGCATTAGCCATCAGATTCATGTGGTAGCTATCGACGAAACACCATTGCCGCAGGAATCACCGCAACAATATGTCGAACGGGTGGCGGCGGAAAAATCAGCCGCCTGCCAGCAACGGCTGCAAACCGGTTTACCGGTGCTGAGCGCCGATACCAGTGTGATTTGTGACGGCCAGATCATCGGCAAACCCCGTGATTTAGAGCATGCCGTGAGCATTCTCAGCCGCCTGTCCGGCCGCAGTCATCAGGTTTATAGTGCGGTATCCTTGCGCGGCGACCAGCACTGGCAGGCATTAAGCATCAGCGAGGTCCGCTTTAAAACCCTCCAATATGCCGATATAGTTGCCTACTGGCACACCGGCGAACCGTGCGACAAAGCCGGCGCTTATGCCGTGCAGGGACTGGCCAGTACATTCATCGAGTCGATCAGCGGCAGTTTTTCGGGCATTATGGGACTACCGCTGTTCGAGACAGCACAACTATTAGCTAAACAAGGGATTAAAGTCATCGCATGAGTGAAGAAATTCTGATTAACGTAACCCCGCCGGAAACGCGGGTTGCCGTCATCGAGAATGGCGTTCTGCAAGAACTGATCATCGAACGGGTGCGTCAGAAAGGTCTGGTCGGCAATATTTACAAAGGTGAAGTCTGCCGGGTATTACCGGGCATGCAGGCAGCTTTCGTTGATATTGGTCTGGATAAAGCCGCTTTCCTGCATCTGTCCGATTTCAACAGCCAGGAACTGAAAGCCGGCTCCGACAACATCGAGCACTACCTGAAAGAAGGTCAGAAAATCGTGGTGCAGGTCACCAAAGATCCGCTGGGCAATAAAGGCGCCCGCCTGACTACCGATATTTCCATCCCCTCACGTTATCAGGTGTATATGCCCTATGCCAGTAACTCCGGGGTATCGCAACGGATCGAATGCGAGGAAGAACGCGTCCGGCTGCGCGCTTGTATCGAAAACTATGTGCAAAAACACAATGTACCGGGCGGTTTCATTGCCCGTACTGCGGCGGAATGTGTGGAAGAAGTGATTCTGTATTCCGATATGACTTTCCTGCACATGCTCTGGGAGTCGATTCAGGAAAAAAGCAAAAAAGCCAAAGTCAAAACCCTGATCCACGAAGACCTGCCGCTCAGCATCCGTACACTGCGAGATTTATATAAAGAAGGCATCGAAAAAGTCCGGGTCGATTCCCGGGAAACCTTTTTACGGCTGATCGAGTTTGCCGAAACCTTTGTGCCGGAAATGGTGTCCATCATCGAGCATTATTCGGGCGAACGTCCGGTCTTCGATATTTACAACGTCGAGGACGAAATCAGCAAGGCACTGGATCGCAAAGTCAAACTTAAATCCGGTGGTCATCTGGTATTCGATCAGACCGAATCGATGACAACAGTCGATGTCAACACCGGCGGTTATGTCGGCGGGCGCAATCTGGAAGAAACCATTTTCAAAACCAATCTGGAAGCGGCGCAGACCATTTCCCGCCAGTTACGCTTACGCAATCTGGGCGGCATTATCATCATCGACTTTATCGATATGCAGAGCGACGATCACAAAAAACAGGTGCTGACTGCCTTGCAGCGCAATCTGGATAAAGATCACGCCAAGACCAAAATCACCGAAGTTTCAGCGCTGGGCCTGGTCGAAATGACCCGCAAACGCACCCGCGAAAGCCTCGAACATATACTCTGCGAACCCTGCTCAACTTGCGGCGGTCGCGGGGTACTGAAAACCGCCGAATCGATTTGTCTGGAAATTTTCCGCGAAATCATTCGCGTGGTCAGACAGTACAACGTTCAGCAAATCATGGTGCTGGCCTCCGAACAAGTGGTGGAAATGCTGCTGGATGAAGAAGCCAATATGCTGGCCGAGCTGGAAACTTTCCTGGGGGTAGGCATCAAAATCCGTGCCGAAGCCGAATACAATCAGGAACATTACGACGTTGTACTGCTATAGGCTGCCGTTTTGCTAGTCAGACATCTATCCCGCGCAAGCAAGCATCTACTGCTATGGAGCCTGGTCGCAATGGCGATCATGCTGACGCTGGTGCGGATTTTTCTGGCTGATGTCGCCAATTACACCGCCGAGCTGGAACAGAAACTCCGT
>CAIUWU010000080.1 GCA_903902945.1 uncultured Pseudomonadota bacterium | reverse complement strand
CGATCTTCCGATTTCCCGCTGGCAGCGCGATTTGACTGATTCGACCGTATTACGCAATATCGGCGTCGGGATTGCGCACACCAGTATCGCCATTCAATCGACGCTGAAAGGCATTTCCAAACTGGAAATCAACCCACAGTTACTGAATGCCGATCTGGATCAGAACTGGGAAGTACTGGCCGAACCAATCCAAACCGTGATGCGCCGTTACGGTATCGAAAAACCTTATGAAAAGCTCAAAGAACTGACCCGTGGTCAGCGAGTTACCGGTGAGGGTATGCGTGAATTTGTTTCGAAACTGGAAATTCCGGAAGCCGCCAAAGCCGAACTACTGGCGCTGACTCCGCACCGCTATACCGGCTATGCCGAGCAACTGGCAAAGGCTATCGATTAAAGCCGTAACGCCACCGTGCTGAATATCATCTGGTTGTTTTTCTTCCTGAGCGCCTTCCTCACCGCAGGATTCAAATGGTTGGTTCTCGGAGATTACGGGGTGTTTTCAGCACTGGTCAACGCTTTGTTCAGTCTCTCGAAAACGGCATTCGAGATTTCGCTGGGCCTCAGCGGGGTCTTGGCTTTCTGGCTGGGCATCATGAATATCGGTGAACATAGCGGTTTTATCACGCTGCTAACCCGAGCTTTAAATCCTTTATTCACCCGCCTGATGCCGGATGTTCCCAAAGACCATCCGGCACTCGGCTCGATCACCATGAATATCGCCGCCAACATGCTTGGCCTGGATAATGCGGCCACGCCGATGGGGATTAAGGCGATGCAAGAGCTGCAAAGCCTGAATCGAACTCCACAAACCGCCAGCAATGCTCAGATTTTGTTTCTGGTGATCAATACTTCATCGGTCACGCTGTTTCCAGTCAGTATTTTTGCTTACCGCGCCCAGCTGGGGGCCGTTAATCCAACCGATGTTTTTATCCCTATTCTGATGGCCACTTATATCTCAACCCTGACCGGCCTGCTTGCCGTGGCGGTGGCTCAGCGGATCAATTTGCTCGATAAGGTGGTCATGGCTTACCTGGGTGGCATCACCGCGGTGGTGGGCGGACTGTTGACGTATTTTTCCGGTCTCGATCAAGCCACAATGTTGCAACAATCGGCCTTATTGAGTCATGTCTGTTTATTCAGTCTGATCATCGCCTTTTTGCTGGCCGCCAGCTACAAACGTCTCAACGTATATGAATTGTTCATTGACGGCGCCAGACAAGGCTTTCAGACCGCAATCGGCATCATTCCCTATCTGGTTGCAATGCTGGTGGCATTTGGCGTGTTTCGCGCCAGCGGCGCACTGGATTTGATTACGCAGTCTGTCAGGCTGGTCACCGATTTTGCTCATCTGGATAATCGCTTTATCGACGGCCTGCCGACTGCGCTGATGAAACCCTTCAGCGGCAGCGGTGCCAGGGCCATGATGATAGATACCATGCAAATGCATGGCGCCGATTCCTTTGCCGGACGGCTGGCCTCGGTGGTACAGGGCAGTACCGAAACTACTTTCTATGTGTTGGCGGTATATTTTGGAGCGGTAGGCATCAGTCAGATTCGCCATGCCGCGCTTTGCGGATTGCTGGCAGACATCGGCGGCATCGGTGCGGCGATTGCGGTGACTTACTGGTTGTTCGGCTAAACAGCCCAATTCGATATGTGTCTACCTGCTAGTTCCTTTAAATAGATAATACTATCAGTTACTAATCAAAATCGATTATCAAGCGGCTATTTCCAATCATTTTCTCCTCTAAATTAACTAGTTAATCCCTAGTTTATGGGATTTCACATTTCCTCATCCATGCTAATTTGCGCACTCACTAAATGTAATTAATTTATTTGCTTATCGACTTTCAATGAATCTGATTGAGCTGTTACCGAATCCGGTCTTCATTAAAAACACCTCTGGCATTTACACTGATTGCAATAAAGCCTTTGAAGAACTAACCGGCTTCAACCGACAACAGATTATCGGCGCCTCCGCTTATCAGATTGCTCCCAAAGAACTTGCCGATATCTACAACAAAGCAGACCAGCGTTTGCTAAAAACCGGAGTGACTCAGGAGTACCGCTCTTTAATCATTGGCAATGATCGCTGTCGTTACGATGTGATTTTTTTCAAAAACCTAATTAAAACTGATCAAGAAATCACCGGTATTTTCGGTTTCATCAAAGAAATACATAAAATCAAAGGTAATACCCCTTATCCGGTCGATATTCTTTATGGCAAGAAATTACTGACCTCCAGAGAAATCGATGTCTTGCAGTATTTATCCAAAGGTCTGACATCAGGAGAAATCGCGCTGCAGCTCGGTCTGTCGCGACATACCGTCAATCATCATCTGAAAATCATTTACAGCAAATTAGGCACCACCAACAAAATATCCACTATCAGCTTTGCCCGCAAAATTAACCTGATTGACTAAACAATCGCCATCAACAGCAAACCAACCGCCGCATGCCGCCACGAAATTTGGCTTTCTGCCTGTCTGACATTGTAAAATCTGCGCCATTAGCCACTAACCTCTTTACGAATCACGACGATGGCTTGCTGTCGTCAGCAATGAGTACGCATGCACATACACCTCAAAACCCTAGGCTGTCGCCTGAACGAAGCCGAACTGGAAACCTGGGCACAAGCCTTTCAGCAACAAGGTCACAGCATTACCCGCAATATCGATGATGCGCAGTTGGTGATTATCAACTCCTGTGCCGTCACTCAGGATGCGGTACGTAAATCCAAACAGCTGATCCGCCGTATCCACCGCGATAATCCGCAGGCCAAGCTGGTGGTCAGTGGCTGTTATGCCACCTTGAACGCAGATGAAGCCGCGCAACTGATGGGGGTGGATTTAATCGTCAGCAACAAGGACAAAAACCAGCTGGTTGAGAAAACCCTGAGTGAACTGAATCTGAATACCATGCCAGCCATGTCCACTGAGCCTGGCGAAATTTCGCTATTCAGTCGCGGACGGCAACGGGCCTTTGTCAAAGTGCAGGATGGTTGCCGTTATCGCTGCACCTTCTGCATCGTTACCGTGGCACGAGGGGAAGAGAACAGCCGCTCAATTGATAGCGTAATCGAAGAAATTAATAATCTGCATCAGCAAGGTATTAATGAAGTCATCATCACCGGGGTACATTTGGGCGGTTATGGCAGCGACATCAACAGCAATCTGGTCGAACTGATTCAGCAGATTCTGGCCAGAACCCCAATCCCGCGCTTACGTTTAGGCTCCCTTGAACCTTGGGAATTGCCGGCAGGATTTTTTGAGTTATTCAAAAATCCGCGCCTGATGCCGCATTTGCACTTGCCGCTGCAAAGCGGCAGTGACAGTGTGCTTCGCCGCATGGCACGACGCTGCAAAACAGAAGAATTTTCGGCGATGGTCGCTCAAGCCCGGCAAACCATTCCCCACTTCAATATCACCACTGACATCATCGTTGGCTTCCCCGGCGAAACCGAACAGGAATGGCAGGAAAGCTATGACACCATCGCCCGGCTGGGCTTTGGTCATATTCATATTTTCAGCTATTCGCAGCGCGAAGGCACCAAAGCGGCTAGTTTGCCTGACCAGGTGAGCCCGGACATCAAGAAACAGCGCAGCAAACAGCTGCATGAACTGGCAGAACGGCTTAAGCAGGACTTCATCAGTCAGAATTTGGGCACCGCAGCGGATGTGCTATGGGAAGGTCAGTATCAAAGGCTGGCAAGCGGTGTGGTGCGTTTCTTTGGTTACACTCCCAACTACTTGCGGGTAGCCTGCGATGTGACAACCGATCAAGTATTGGAAAACCAGATTTTGACAACGCGTCTGGTTAGCAGTGAAGAAGGCTTGATTAGCGGCAACTTAGCCTGATGCAACCGACTGCTGCTTTAACGGCAGCAGTCGGTCAACCAATGGTTGATCAGTAAGGACTGACCGGACCCAGTGATTTGCCTTCATCTTTTAAAACATCTTCATCAGGGACGTTACCGTCTTTAATCAGATAGTTACGTTGCTGAAGATAGGCATTTTTGAAGAAATCGTAACGATCAAAAGCCGCTTCGCTGGCAACTTTCT
>CAIUWU010000079.1 GCA_903902945.1 uncultured Pseudomonadota bacterium | reverse complement strand
GGTTGTTGATTGGCAGAACCAAACTACACAGGTAATACAAGTCGCCTGCCCGCTGTGGAAGGGCATTGATCAGCTACATCAGGCCGTCGCCGCCATTCGGCCCCGACTTCCCCAACACCGCTGTTTACATGCCATCACCATGACCGGCGAACTAGTTGATTGTTTTAGCAGCCGCAATCACGGGGTTGAAAGCATTATTGCTGCCATGCAAACCCTATTAAGCGACCAGGACATTGGGTTTTACGCTGGCCACCGGGGCTTTCTCAGTCCGGCAGATATTAGCGTCAATGATTATGCCTTTATCGCGTCGGCCAACTGGCTGGCTAGCGCAGCACTAGCGGCCAATCAAGTGGGAACAGCCTTATTTGTCGATATGGGCAGCACCACTACCGATATTCTATTACTGGAAAATCAGCAGGTGGCAGCGGTAGGCTATACCGATTATCAGCGCCTGGTTTCCGGCGAACTACTGTATACCGGTGTGGTGCGCACTGCAGTCATGGCGGTGTGCCAGCAAGCGATTTTCAAAGGCCAGAGTATGGGACTGATGGCAGAATATTTTGCCACCATGGCCGATGCCTATCGCTTAACCGGCGATCTGAATCCGGCTCACGATCAAAGCGAAACAGCAGACGGCGCCGATAAATCGCTGCAAGCCAGCGCAATTCGCCTGTCGCGGATGACAGGCTATGAATTCAATCAAGCCGAATGGCCGATCTGGAAAGCCTTTGCCGGCTATTTGAAACAACAACAACAACAGTCGGTCCGGCACGCCTGCCAAATCCAACTGCGTCGTTATACAGGCCAACAACCTCTAACGCTGATAGGAGCGGGCATAGGCCGCTTCCTGCTGCGGGAGATCGCCGTAGAACTGCAGATGCCTTACCTGGAGTTTGCCGATTTGTTACCGTCATCCTGTTGCGCAGACCTCAACAGCAGTGATTGTGCGCCTGCTGTTGCAGTGGCCTATCTGGCCCGCGGGTTTGGTTTATGAGTGGTGCTTGTTATAGAATTCGCCCCATTATTTGTTTGCATGCCTGATTGCACCCTCTGATTCTGCTGAATGCCCCGAAAAATATCCCTTACCTTATTTTGACAACAGTGCCGCACTGTTCGCACCGTTAGCCGGCAATTCCTGGTCGGTATTCCTGGACAGCGGTCATCCGCTTTCAAGCCAAGGGCGTTTTGACATTATTGCCAGCGATCCGGTGTGTACTTTACAGACCTTTGGCACCCAGACTCTGATCGACAAGCACGGCCAGCGTAGCGTTAGTGGCGATGATCCGTTTCAGTTACTGAAAGCTGAACTCGGTGCGCCCAAAACCGGTTTTGATGATCTGCCGTTCAATGGCGGCGCTATCGGTTATTTCAGTTACGATCTGGCGCGACGGATTGAAAAACTGCCGGCCTTGGCCTGTGATGCCGAACAGATTGCCGATATGGCGATCGGCATTTATGCCTGGGCGGTGATTGTCGATCATCAGCAACAGCAGAGCTGGCTGGTAGGCGACATCGCGCCGGATCAGTTACCGGCGCTATTGACCCGCTTCAGTCAGCTCAATACTACAGAAATCGGCGACAACACTTTCCAGGTTATCAGCACACCGCAATCCAGTCTCGATCAAGACGCCTACGCCGCCGCTTTTGATCGGATCAAGCATTACCTGCTAGAAGGTGACTGCTATCAGGTAAATCTAACCCAACGCTTTAGTTGCCAGTGTCAAGGCAATCCCTGGCTGGCTTATCAAGTCTTGCGCAAGATTAATGCAGCTCCGTTCAGTGCTTATCTGAATCTGCCGGATGTACAGATCTTAAGTTCTTCGCCGGAGCGTTTCTTGCAGGTTGATCAGCACCGGGTCGAAACCAAGCCGATTAAAGGCACCCGGCGCCGCAGTAGCGACCCTCGGACGGATTTACAGCAAATCGAAGATCTGAAAACCAGCCCCAAGGACCGCGCCGAACATCTGATGATCGTCGATTTGTTGCGCAACGATATTGGCAAGGCCTGTAAGGCAGGCAGCGTCAGAGTACCGAAATTATTTGCCGTCGAATCTTACGCCACCGTGCATCATCTGGTCAGCACCATCACTGGGGAACTGGCTGATAACGAAAATGCGGTTGATTTATTGCGCAGCTGTTTCCCGGGCGGATCGATAACCGGTGCACCGAAAATCCGCGCCATGGAAATCATTGAAGAACTCGAACCGTATCGCCGGGGCGTTTATTGCGGCTCGATCGGTTATATCGGCTTTGATGGCAATATGGATACCAATATTGCCATTCGTACCTTAATCCATAACCAAAACACGATTCGTTTCTGGGCCGGCGGCGGTATCGTCAATGATTCGGTCATGGCAGACGAATATCAGGAATGTTTCGATAAAGCGGCAGCCTTGTTGCGCTTGCTGCAACAGTTTTCGGTGTGATCACAGTCATCAAACTGGGCGGCAGCCTGCTCAACAGCGGTGCTTTAGTTGACTGCATGACAACGGTTGCACGACTGCCCGGACAAAAAATCATCGTCCCGGGCGGTGGTTTATTTGCCGATCAGGTACGTCTAGCGCAAACTTGCTGGCAATTTGATGACCGAACCGCTCATCAGATGGCGATTCTGGCCATGCAACAAATGGCATTATTATTGGCAGGTCTGCAGCCACGATTTGCAGTCATTTGCCAAACCCGCCAATTTGCTAGCGGAATCCCGGTCAGTATCTGGTCACCGGATATTGCAGAACTGGATGCACATAAAATTGCCAGCAACTGGCAGGTTACGTCAGACAGCCTGTCAGCCTGGTTAGCCGGTCATTTGGCAGCAGCGCAACTGTTTTTGGTAAAATCGGCGCCGGTCGATCCGCAGCTCAGCCTTAGCCAATTACAAGAGCAGGGCATCATTGATGCAGCATTTACTGAATTCACACCGTCATTGAACACAACGGCCGTTCGCGTCATTAATCACGAACAGTTCCAGCAATTATTATGATCAGACTTATTCGTTCCTTACTCTCCAAGCCTTTGCAGAATGCCTATTACCAGAGCCGCGAATCGCTGCTGGGCGATCATAAACGCGATATTGTGGTGATGCAGGTTGATCAGGCTTGCGAGAGCCTGCGTGACAGCCGGGATGAATTTGTCGATGCATTGGAAAAATTCAAACTGCTGGTTAAAGTCAATGACAGCCCACTTCAACAGCGCTATCAGCAATTAAAAAAACATTTTGACCAATGCCGTTACAAAGCCGACCAGGTCAGTCAACGGATCCGGGCGATCGAATCGGTCAGCGAAGCTTTATTTGCAGAATGGGAAGCAGAAATCGAGCTTTATAACAATCGGGTACTGAAAGCCAGAAGCCAGCAGCAGCTGAAAAAATCACGTCAGCAATACAGCCGTTTACTGAAAACGCTACAGATGGCGGAAGGCCGGATGTTTCCGGTATTGGCGGCCTTTCAGGATCAGGTGTTGTTTTTGAAACATAATCTCAATGCGCATGCAATTGCGGCTTTGCGCCATGAGTTCGTGGATATTGGTGTGGATATATCGAAACTGATAGCGGTGATGGAAAAAACCATCGTTGAGGCCAGTCAGTTTGTTTCGATATTAGTCGATCAGAAACAATTGCCGGCCTCAACAACCCGAAAGCGTCTTACATAGCGTGCATTTTGTAATCTACCCGATGCGGATTGGCTTTATCGCGGACATCAGGGGTTTTCTTACGGTTTTGATCGATACGTTCTTGGGAATATTGCGAGATCATTTGTTCCCAGGTTGCAAATTGATCGTATTCTTTAAAACCACTGGCTTTGCGTTTGTTAAATAGCTCTTTACCGGTGGCAATCAGCTGTTCAGGGGTTTTGCCATCGATAGCCTTGAGGAATTCATCGTTATCTTTGACGTCATCGCGCAAAGTCCAGAAGGAAACCTCAAATTCAATTCTTTGATCCAGCGGCAAGCGTTCTTTGATATGACTGACCGAACGATTCACTGTTTTCATGGTGCTGCCGTTAATCTGCTGACTTTTATTACAGCCGATCAATAACGCACAAGCAACCAGAACTAGGGCGGCTGATGATTTCTTCATGATGTAAAGCTCCTCGTGGCTAAATGAACAATCCCGAAAATTATATTTATAATGTTGAATTTCGGGCTATTAAACAAACTAAATTACTTGGGAATTATAAACCCAAGCCCAAATATCATGCTGGAATTTATCCAACTACTTAAACAACGCTACCAGACCGTGCTAAGCACACTGGATGCTAAAAACCCGCTTTATTTCGATTATCAACAACGTGTCGAGCAGTTACTCTACAGCGAAGCATTTATCCGTAAGGGCCAATTGCAGGACAGTTTACCGCAATTTCCGTTGCAGATAGCGGTGATCGGCCCCACTCAGGCCGGCAAAAGCTCGATTGTCAACAGCCTTTTGAACAGTTCACAGGCCGGCGTCAGTGCTTTGGCAGGCTATACGGTACATCCGCACGGATATTGTCACGGCATCAGCGTTGAAAGCTGTAGCGGCCTGCAACACTACTTCGGCCGCTTTGAATGCCTGAACGAAGCGGCTTTAAGCCGGAGCCGCTATGACTGCTACAGCCTCTCCGACAGCAGCAGCGATTCCAGGCTGTTACCAAAGGCGGTTGTCTGGGATACCCCGGACTTTGATTCCATCGATGCAGCCGATTATCGCGAAGGGGTGATTCGCACCATCGCACTGGCCGATATTATCGTGCTGGTCGTCAGCAAGGAAAAATACGCCGATCAGTCGGTCTGGGATCTGATCAAAACCATTGCCGCTTTCAGACAGCCAACTTTAATCTGCCTGAATAAACTCAATGAAGGCAACGAAACGGTACTGGTGCAATCGCTGCAACATACCTGGCAACAACACCGGCAAGATTCGCTACCCGATATCATTCCGTTCAGTTTTCAGAAATACGGCGCTTTGCCGGTTTGGCCTGAGCAGGCTAGCCAGGCCATACTGAAACTGGTTAAACAGGTCGAGCCCAAAAAACACAGCGACAAACAACAGCAGTTGCTCAATCATTACTGGCCGTTATGGCTGGAGCCGGTTTATGCCGAACATCAGGCGCAACGACACTGGCAGACGCTGGTTGATCACAA
Organism: uncultured Pseudomonadota bacterium; assembly: GCA_903902945.1. Taxonomy (GTDB): domain Bacteria; phylum Pseudomonadota; class Gammaproteobacteria; order Methylococcales; family Methylomonadaceae; genus Methylomonas. The sequence continues at coordinate 48 of CAIUWU010000079.1, read as the reverse complement.
CATCAAACTGGCGCTGAAACAGTATCAGCGCGACTATTTAGACCATCC